>CALMOI010000227.1 GCA_937871735.1 uncultured Comamonadaceae bacterium | reverse complement strand
GGTGGCCAGCTTGGTGCCTTATATCGGCACCGCGCTGGCGCTGGCGCTGCTGCCCGCCGCCACACTAGGGCTGATGGCGGCCAGCCGCGAAGTCAGCTTGGGGCGTTTTCCGATGCCGACCATGTTGTTCATCGCGCTGCGTGCGCCGCGCAGCACCCAGCGCGGTTTGGCCGTACTGGGCGTGAGCTATGCGCTGGGGTTTTTGAGCATCATGGGCATTTCCGCCTTGGTAGACGGCGGCAAGTTCGCGCAGCTCTACCTGACGGGTGGCACCGTCACGACCGAGCTGGTCAATGCCCCTGACTTTCAACACGCCATGCTGCTGGCGATGGCGCTGTACTTGCCTCTGTCAATGCTGTTTTGGCACGCACCTGCGCTGGTGCATTGGTATGGCGTGCCGCCGGTCAAGAGTTTGTTTTTCAGCTTTGTGGCATCGGTGCGCAATCTGGGCGCTTGGCTGACTTACAGCTTTGCTTGGGTCGGCGTGTTTTTGGTGATCAGCCAAACCGTGGCACTGGTGGGCAGTTTGCTGGTCAGCACCGAATTTGCCCTGATGCTGATCACGCCGGTGGTGCTGATTTTGGGTGCAGTGTTTTTGGCATCGGTGTACTTTACGGTGCGTGACAGCTTCAACGCCTCAGAAAACGACACCCCACCCTCTCACGAAAGCGACACCCCATGACCCAGCATGCGCTACAAGGCCGCACCGAATCTGAAGTGCTTTGGTTTCAACGCCGCAGCTTTTTGCAAGCAGCTGCCGCATGGACAGCCTCGGGCGGCTTTGCGGCCGCTCACGCCCAGTCGCGCAGCAACGTGGTGGAACTGCGCGGCGATGCGCTGGTCAACGGCCAGCGCTTGGTGCCCGGCGGCACGATTGCCTCGGGCGACCAAATCCAAACCGGCCCCGACAGCCAACTGATTTTTGCCATAGGCAATTCGGCATTTTTGGTGCGGCAAAACTCGCAGCTCACTGTGGAGCGCGGCAGCACCATCAACGTGGTCAGCGTACTGCGTTTGGTGACGGGTGCGGTGGCCAGCGTGTGGGGCAAAGGCAGCTCGCGCCAAATCATCACGCCAACCTTGACGGCGGGCATACGCGGCACCGGGGTCTACACCGAAGTGCTCAACCAGCACCATGTGCGCAGCTACTTTTGCAACTGCTACGGCACGGTGCAACTGGTGGCGGGCGATCAAAAAACGCTGTCGGTGTCGGAGTACCACCAGCCGTTCTGGGCCAACATGGAGCCCGACGGCACGGGCGCGATTTCCCCCGCACGCCCCATCAACCACACCGACGAAGAGCTGGAATTCTTGGCCAAGCTGGTCAACCAGCGCACCGCTTGGCAAATCACGGGCCGCAAAGGTCAAGGCCACGCCTGACGCTCCAGGCAGGCCGCCGCGCAGATCGTCAAGTGCTGTAGCTGTCCGCTGCACGACAGGCAATTTCACCAAGCCATCGCAGAATCCCAGCGGGGCGTTTGTCAGAGGATGACAAACGCCCCGCAGTCGCGTTTGCAGCTGACAATTTCCAATAAAGCACACCATGAACGACCTGAACGGCTACGACATCGAAGACCTGAGCGTGGGCATGAGCGCCACGTTCTCCAAAACCATCACCGAAGCTGACATCGTGCTGTTTGCCGGTGTCTCGGGCGACATCAACGCCATCCACATCAACGAAGAATACGCGGCCACCACCGCCTTCAAGGGCCGCATTGCCCACGGCATGTTGTCGGCCAGCGTGATTTCGGCGGCTGTGGCCACACGCTTGCCCGGCCCCGGCGCGATCTACATGGATCAGCGCCTGAAGTTTTTGGCCCCAGTGCGCCCCGGCGACACCGTCCACGCCACCGTGCGCGTGCGCGAGCTGATCCTAGAAAAAGGCCGCGTGGTG
>CALMOI010000226.1 GCA_937871735.1 uncultured Comamonadaceae bacterium | reverse complement strand
TACGTGGTCGCCGAAGTCGTGGTGCCGGGACCAGCCAGCGATGCGGGCAATCAAGCCTTTCCGATTTTGGCGGGCTACATCTTTGGCAAAAACAAAGGGGTGCGCTCATTGCCGATGATGGCCCCGGTGACGCAAACCCCCGAGCCCGTCAAGCTGGAGATGACCGCGCCCGTCACCCAAAGTGCCGCCGCCAATGGGTTTGTGGTTCAGTTTGTGCTGCCCAAAGACGTTACGCTGACCACCGCCCCCGAGCCGCTGGACGAACGCATTCACTTGCGCGTGGTGCCGCCCAGCCGGGTGGCGGTGATCCAATTTTCGGGATTTTGGTCGGAGTCCAATTACAGCGATCATTTGGTCAAATTGCAGGCTGCTTTGCGCGCTGCCGATTTGGTAGCCGTCGCCGAGCCAATTTATTCCCGCTACAACCCGCCATTTACGCCGTGGTTTATGCGGCGCAATGAAATCTGGCTGCGCTTGGCTGAATTGCCCTGATTCAACTATCGACAGTCCAATGCGGGCGGCGCGCCTGCTTGGCGCATCGTGGCCCGATAAGTGCGTAGCTTGGGACAACCACCCATACGCGCGACTTTGCGCGAAGGTGGTGAACCAGGACATGCCATGAGCACAGCCAACGTATCCCCCGCTTTTCAGCGTCTCGAAGCGGAGGGCCGATTGTTGAAACCTGCTCTCAACGGGCCGACGCATGTCCCGGGCCGCTTCGGCTTTCGCGGCGAAATCGCACTGAGCACCGAGCCGCCCGTGGTGCTTGAAGCGGCGATGGCTACCGCCGACGGCACCGAGTCCACCTTGTCTTTTCTGGCCGGTTCGCTCACGACCTACAAGCAGCTTCCGGCGCTGATCGAGGCGCTGGGAGCCAACGTCGGGGCCGAGGGCAGGTACTTCATCTACGTGGCCGACTTAGATCGCTCATCGAGCTACCAGATCGACTTCAACGGCGTGCTGTTTTACGTGCTGCCCATCGACGACACCTCGGTCTACAACGCGCTGATCGACTTTTTGTATCTGGACAAAAACAAGATGAAGAAGATGGACACCGCCGCCAAGGTCGATGCGATTGCCGATGGCGCGCTCAAGTACACCCAAGCCTACGAAGTCATCAGCTTTGAAGAAGGCCTGAAACGGCTTTGATGCGGCTTGGGCGCGGCGCAGACTTGGCCGCACGCTGTCGGGTTGACGACAGCCGCGCCGTCGCCAATCCCGACAATTGAAGAGAAGGTGCCAATCAGAAGCCTCCTATACTTGAACAAGTTTAAGTACAAGTTAAAGGTGGTGATGATGAAAATAGTGACCTATTCCGAAGCACGCAGTTCATTGAAGGCGGTGCTTGACCGCGTGCATGACGACGCTGATGTGACCGTCATCAGCCGTCGTGACGGGGCGGATGCGGTGGTGATGTCGCTGGATCACTACGAAAGCATCATGGAAACCATGCACCTGCTGTCCACCCCGGCCAACGCGGCGCACTTGGCTAAATCCATCGCGCAACACAAGGCAGGCCAAGCCACCCGGCGCGAACTGGTCAAGGACTGAGCGTGGCGCGCTCGATTCGTTTCACCCCGGCAGCCTGGGACGATTACACCTATTGGCAAGGGCAAGACAAAAAAACCCTGAAGCGCATCAACACCCTGATTGAAGCGGCTGCGCGTGAGCCATTTACCGGGATCGGCAAGCCTCAGCCGTAGCTGGGCAATCTGAGCGGCTACTGGTCAAGACGCATTGATGAGACGCACCGGCTGGTATACACAGCGGATGATGCGGACTTGGACGTGATCGCGTGCCGGGGCCACTACGACGATTGACTGGCGGCGAACTCCATGCGCCACATCCGCCATCATGCCGATGCTTTCGCTCAGCGTGGGGGTGCAACATTCTTGACTGAGCGACGCTGATGCATTTATCGACGAACGGGCACGCCGCCCTTGCGGGTCATACCGGCGTTCACCCGCACGATATCGGGGAAGTCAACCCGCCCGTCGGCAAGCATGCGGCATAAGCCCAAATCTTCTAGCGCTAGAAGAATGGACGCGGGTTCGCCTTCCGAAATTTTTTCAGGTAATGGAACATCCTCGCTTGTGTGGAACAAAGACCCTAGTGTTCCTGCTTTCCGCCACCGACCGACAACATCTTGCCGCCTTGACGGCAGGGGGAGTCCTTTCAGAGGCTTGAAAATAGTTTGAATCCACGGAAGGTTTTCTTCCAGTTCAGTGCGCCTGACCTCTGAAGCAGTGGAAACGCCTTCTTTGATCGAAGAGGTGTGAAGCGCGTATTCAGGGCCG
>CALMOI010000225.1 GCA_937871735.1 uncultured Comamonadaceae bacterium | reverse complement strand
ACTGATGATGAATCTGTTGCGTTTGGTCTGAAAATTGGGGGGTATATTTCTGAGACTAAAGGCAAGCAGCAGCTTTTGTATCGAATCTTAGACTATTGTGCTGCTGAATTCCCCGCAGACAAAGAAGTGATTTTAAATGGAAAGGTGGAGTGGGGTAAACGTAATTTATCGAAAGTTAATAGCTGGCAAAGCGTAATTCGTGACGTGCTGAAGTCCAAAGGGCTGACTTCTGAAGAAATCGCTTCGCAGATGCGTGATATTGAGGCTGCCGCAACGGCTGCGTTGGATGCCACCAAGTCAAATCAAGATGTGGTCATCAAAAGTATTGCAGACAAGCCGCCTAAAGAGCGCATGTACACCTGTGGAGTGTTTTCTGGAGTGATAGGGCAGGGCCTGTTTGATGTCCGTCCTATGGTGCTGTCCGATAGTAAAAAGTAACCAAGTCTGATGCGTCAGGCCCGCGAGCAAGCCGGGCCGACAGCTGAAACTGCTGATGGATTTACCGCGCAGGCGGTTTCTGCCCACCCTCGGGCTTGGTGAATCCCTTGCTTGTCATGCACTCATCAAACGCCGTTTCTCCGGGGCGGCCTTTGGACTTGCAGGCTTCAAAAGCGGCCTTCATTTCGGCGCTCATTGGGGGTGGGTTGGGGCGGCTGTCGCTTGCTGAGTCGCTGGACGATGCGGCCAAAGCCAGCGTGCCTTGAAGCATGAATCCGGCCAAGATCAGCTTGGACGTGGTGTGCATGAAGAGGTTTTGTGAGTTCATGCGCTGATTTTGGGCTTGGCGTTTTTCGCTGCGGTGAACGCTTGTTGACGGCAGGTGAAGTCAGGCAAAGTTGCTGAGACTGCCGTGCTTGCTTGGGGCGGGGGAGTGGTGTGTAGGCGCTATTCGCCTTCGCTCAGCCCTTGGAACTGCTTCTGTTGCGTTGAGTGGGCATCATGCATTTGCTGTTCATAACCTGACTCGTCAATAATGACAGGATAGGTTTTGGGGTCAATCATCTTGCGAAGCCGGGGCGAATAGCTTGCTTCTTCGTAATGAACTTGGCAGGAGGCTTGATCAAAGAAAGAGCGCAGCTTACTTCGAACAACGGTAAGACAACGCTCCTCACATCTAACCGCAAACGACACAATATCCAACTGATCGGTTAGGCCGCGATAAAGATCTACTGCGAAAATATTCGTACTATCCTTGTTGGGGTGATAGACGTAGACATCACCGCTTCCGATGGGTGTTCGTTCGAAATAATTGGCATGCAATGTGCGTAAATCTATATAAATGTCAAGAGCATTTAATACTGAATGAAGCTCTTTATTTTCAGATAATTCTTTGCCTTCGTCGCTGGGCCATGTGACAAAGTCAGTCATTGAGACGACTAGGCAGAAATCGTGTGCTCGAATTAGGTTCATTGCAATTAATATTTGAGTTCGTCGGATTTTTGCGACCCTATGTATTTGTGAAGAGGTGCGCGCTTTTTTGTAAGATTTTTGATTATATGCACCAACAAAAAAGCCCGCCCCGGTTCCCCGGAGCGGGCTTTTTACCCTTTTCATGCGCGATTCATGCGAATCGAGCGGACGCTCTTCAAAGCATCAATATTCCCAGAACACGCGTTGCAGTTCCTTGCTGTCCATACCTTTGGACAGGGCCAGCATGGTCAGGATGCGGGCTTTTTGCGGGTTCAGGTCGTGGGCGACCACCCAGTCGTATTGGTCGTCAGGCTGTTCGGCGTTGCGCAGCACGAAGCCGCCGTTCATCACGCGAGCCGAGCGCACGATTTGCACGCCGTCTTTGCGAATGGCTTGCAGTGCGGGCACCACGTCTTTAGAGACCGAGCCGTTGCCCGTGCCAGCGTGGATGATGGCCTTGGCGCCGTCAGCTGCGAAAGCCTTGTAAGCCACGTCGGTGGCGTTGCCGCTGCCGTAAGCGATAGCCACTTTGGGCAGGTCTTTGATGCCGTCAATGGCGAACTCAGACTGGGCGCTGTGGCGCTTGACCGGGGCGCGGAACCAGTAAGTCTTGCCTTCAACGACCATGCCCAACGGGCCCCAAGGGCTGTTGAATGCGTTGGTCTTGAGGTTGATGGACTTGGACACGTCACGGCCGGTGTGGATTTCGTCGTTCATCACGACCAAAGTGCCTTTACCTTGCGAGTCCTTGCTGGAAGCCACCGTCACGGCGTTCAGCAAGTTCAGTGCGCCATCAGCCGACAGCGCGGTGCCCGGACGCATAGAACCCACCACCACCACCGGCTTGTTGCTGGGGACGGTCAGGTTCAAGAAGTAAGCGGTTTCTTCCAGCGTGTCGGTGCCGTGGGTGATGACCACGCCGTCCACATCAGGCTGCTTGACCAGCTCGGCCACGCGGCGGGCCAAGGTCAACAGGTGTTGGTTGGTGAAGCTTTCAGAGGCGATTTGGAAGACTTGTTCGCCGCGCACGTCG
>CALMOI010000224.1 GCA_937871735.1 uncultured Comamonadaceae bacterium | reverse complement strand
AAAAACAAATGGGGAACCCTTTTGGGGGTTCCCCATTTGTTTTTGTAGCCTGCTGATGTGCATTGTTTCCTCTCGTTACCCATCCAGAGTCGCCCTGCGGTTTTGATGTCGCGTCATACAATGGCAAGCTGCCTGATGCGGCGCGCCTGCGCGTGCCCGCTTGATTCTTTTGATCCCCTCCGTGGAGTTCGCCTGTGTTGATTTCTTCTGCTTATGCCCAAACCGCTCCTGCCGCCGCTGCTGCTGGAGGTGACTTCCAGTCGTCGCTGATGAGCATGTTGCCTATGGTGCTGATGTTCGTGGTGCTGTACTTCGTGATGATTCGCCCCCAAATGAAGAAGCAAAAAGAGCATAAAGCCATGATTGACGCTTTGGCCAAGGGTGACGAAGTGGTGGCTGCGGGTGGCTTCTTGGGCAAAGTCACCAAAATGGGCGAGACCTATGTGCATTTGGAGCTGGCCGCCGGTGTGGAAGTGCAGTTGCAACGCAGCGCTGTGATCCAAGTGCTGCCTAAAGGCACGATGAAATAAGGCTGGACATGAACCGTTACCCGGTCTGGAAGTACGCGATCATTTGGATCGCGCTGTTGTTGGGGGCGCTGTATGCCCTGCCCAACGTGTTTGGTGAAGCGCCTGCCGTACAAGTTTCAGCAGGTAAAACAGGACGAAAAATTGACACAGAGACTCTGGGTCAAGTTGAAACTGCGCTGAAGACGGCTGGTTTGCAAGCCGACATGCTGACCTTGGAAGGCACTTCGGTGCGAGCTCGTTTTGACTCGACCGACAACCAGCTCAAAGCCAAAGACGCAATCCAAAAAGCCCTGATTCCTGATCCGGCAGATCCCGGCTACGTCGTGGCGCTGAACTTGGTGTCGCGCTCACCCGCTTGGCTGCATGCGCTCCATGCGTCGCCGATGTACTTGGGTCTGGATTTGCGCGGTGGCGTGCATTTCATGCTGCAAGTGGACATGCAAGCCGCGCTGACCAAAAAAGCTGAATCCCTGGCCGGTGACATTCGCAGCGTGCTGCGTGAGAAAAATCTGCGTCACGGTGGCATCAGCCGCAATGGGCAGACGCTTGAACTGCGAGTCGGTGACGCGGCCACGCTGGATGCCATCAAAGGTGTGTTGAAAGACCAGTTTGCCGAGCTGCAAACCACCGAGTCGCCTGAGGGCGGCGAGTTCAAGCTGATCGCCACCATCCGCCCTGAAGCGGCGCGCAAGGTGCAAGAACAAGCGCTGAAGCAAAACATCACCACACTGCACAACCGTATCAACGAGTTGGGCGTGGCTGAGCCCGTGATTCAGCAGCAAGGGTTGGATCGCATCGTGGTGCAACTGCCTGGCGTGCAAGACACCACCAAAGCCAAAGAACTTTTGGGGCGCACGGCCACTCTTGAAATGCGTTTGGTGGACGAGTCCACCGAAGGGCATGAAGCCGAAGCAGGTCGCTCGCCCGTGCCGTTTGGCTCTGAGCGCTATTTGGAGCGCAGTGGTCGCGTGGTGATCGTGAAAAAGCAGGTCATCATCACTGGCGACAGCCTGACCGATGCCCAGCCTGGCTTTGATTCGCAAAACCAGCAGCCCAAGGTGGACTTGACTGTCGATGCCAAAGGTGGCCGCATCATGCGCGACATCAGTCGTGAAAACGTGCACAAACGTATGGCCGTCTTGCTGTTTGAAAAAGGCAAAGGCGAAGTGTTGACAGCCCCGAGCATCAACGGTGAGCTTGGCAACCGCTTCCAAATTTCCGGCGCCATGACCGTCGTTGAAGCCAATGATTTGTCATTGTTGTTGCGTGCTGGTTCGCTGGCCGCGCCCATGGAAATCGTCGAAGAGCGCACCATCGGCCCCAGCTTGGGCGCGGAAAACATCGCCAAAGGCTTTCACAGCGTGACGTGGGGCTTCTTGGTCATCGTCGCCTTCATGTGCGTGTACTACATGGTGTTTGGCTTGTTCTCGGGCATCGCTTTGGCGGTGAACTTGCTGCTGCTGGTGGCCGTGTTGTCCATGTTGCAAGCCACACTGACCTTGCCCGGTATGGCGGCTATGGCCTTGGCACTCGGGATGGCGATTGACTCCAACGTGCTGATCAATGAACGTGTGCGTGAAGAGTTGCGCAATGGTGCGTCGCCGCAAGCGGCCATCCATGCTGGTTATGACCGCGCTTGGGCCACCATCTTGGACTCCAACATCACCACGTTGATTGCCGGTGCTGCCTTGTTGGCCTTCGGTTCCGGGCCGGTGCGTGGCTTTGCAGCTGTGCATTGCATCGGTATTTTGACCAGCATGTTCTCGGCGGTGTTCTTCTCGCGCGGCTTGGTGAACTTCTGGTACGGACGGCAAAAGAAACTCAAAACTGTGTCGATTGGCACGGTGTGGCGGGCTGAGGGCACGGGTGCCGTGGTTCAGTCGGATGCCTCGGCCAGCTAAGAAAGCGCAAGATGGAATTTTTCAAGATCAAAAAAGACATCCCGTTCATGCGCCATGCGTTGGTGTTCAACGCGGTGTCGCTGATAACGTTTTTGGCGGCGGTGTTCTTTCTGTTCTCGCGCGGTTTGCACCTGTCGGTGGAATTCACAGGCGGTACCGTGATGGAGGTCAGCTACAGCCAGCCCGCTGACCTGAACCGGGTGCGCGGTGTGGTCGCTGGTTTGGGTTTTGCCGATGTGCAAATCCAAAACTTTGGCACTGCCCGTGACGTGATGATTCGCCTGCCGGTGCAAAAAGGCGTGAGCGCTGCCCAGCAAAGCGACAAGGTGTTAGCCGCCCTCAAGGCTGACGATGCTGCTTTGAGTCTGCGCCGTACCGAATTTGTCGGCCCGCAAGTGGGTGACGAGTTGGCCGCTGACGGCCTCAAAGCGCTGGGCATGGTGGTGGTGGGCATCATGATCTACCTCGCTTTCCGCTTCGAGTGGAAGTTTGCGGTGGCGGCCATCATCGCCAACTTGCACGACGTGATCATCATCTTGGGCTTCTTCGCCTTCTTCCAGTGGGAGTTCTCGCTGGCGGTGTTGGCGGCGGTGCTGGCGGTGTTGGGCTACTCGGTCAACGAGTCGGTGGTGATTTTTGACCGAATCCGCGAAAACTTCCGCCGTTACCGCAAGATGAACACAGTCGAGATCATCGACAACGCCATCACCTCCACCATCAGCCGTACCATCATCACTCACGGTTCGACTCAGATTATGGTGCTGTCGATGTTGTTGTTTGGTGGCGAGACTTTGCATTACTTCGCGCTGGCTTTGACCATCGGGATTTTGTTCGGCATTTATTCTTCGGTGTTTGTGGCTGCTGCGATTGCCATGTGGCTGGGCATTCGCCGTGAAGATTTGATCAAAGGGGCTCCGAAAAAAGATGAAGATCCCAACGACCCCAATGCCGGGGCAACCGTCTGATTAGACATGGCCACCCAGCGCCCCGCCCCCCCGGATTCGCGCCTATCTCGCACCACGCGTGAACGCTTCGTCATTGAAGTCGATGGTGTGGTGCTGGACTTGGCGGCCACGATTCAGGGGCGCTTGAGCGCTATTGCTGAGCAACCTGCCAATGTGCGCGATCAGCAAGTCAGTCGAGATGCATTGCTGGATTACCTGCGCTTGCGTGATGCTTGGATCCAAGCGGTGCGCCAAGCTTGGCGGCGTGCTTTAGATGCACCACCTTCCCCGCCACGATCCACGGTGTCGGGTGCTTTTTCTGGCAAAGGCTTGTCGCTGATTGGCGACGATGAAATTGAAAAGCGCATCTTGGCTTCGCGGTTGGCCTTGGCTTTGACTGACAAAGTCAGCTGGGAGCTCAACGATCTGCGGCTTCGCATCTTGGAAGTCGATCAAGGCCGCGATTTCTCTGAGCAAGATGTGCTCAAGCCCGAAACCTTTGCGGCGCTGCTGGTGGCGCAGTGGGAGGCTTGCGGCCTGTCGCGACCCTCGTGGGTGACGGTGCTGGACAGCGTGGCCCCCGTGCTGATTGAGCGCATGCGAAAAGCCTATCAGCAGGCCAATGAATATTTGATACGCCACGGCGTGATGCCCGAAATTGACCGCAAGGCTTTGGTGCGTCGCACGCCCAGCGGGATGTCCGTGCCAGCGTCGTTGAACAAATTACCCACCCAGTCATCACAGTCGCCTTTGCGTCCGGATGACCGCCGCAGCAGCGACGAAGGGCGGGGCCGTGACAACTCCGACTACACCAGTCCTTATGTCGAGCGCGGCGGGCGTGGCGGTGCGCATGCTGGCGGCGTCGGTGTGCGAGGCGATGAGCGTGAGTCAATCTATGCTGCTCGTGGTGGAGGTACGGGCCCCACACCGCTGGCCCGAGCGAGTCAACGTGTTCAAGGCATGTTTGGACATATCAAGCGGCTGTTGGTCGAGCGCGGCGCTGAGTTGTTTGATAACAATGAGCGGCAAGAGCCTTCGCCAGCACTGACCGAGGCATTGAACCGACGTCCTGCTGCGGCTTCGGCAGAACTCAATCCAGCGCAGAACTACGAGCAAGACACACTGACCCACCAGGATCTTCAGTTGCTGTCGGTGCAACTGCGTCAGCGCACGAACGACCTCAAAGGCAAGGCCAACAACAACAGTGAAAAAGCCACCATCGAGATCGTGGCGCTGATGTTTCAGGCCATCTTGGCCGAAGATCGCATTCCTTCCGGCGTGCGCCTGTGGTTTGCGCGCTTGCAAATGCCGGTGCTGCGGGTGGCCTTGGCTGAACCTGAGTTTTTCAGCACCTTGCAGCACCCTGCGCGTCAGTTGATTGACCGCATGGGTTCCTGTGTGATGGGTTTTGACAACAGCGGTGTGCGTGGTGCCGCCATGGAAGCCGAAGTGCGCCGCGTCGTGCAGGTGATTGAGCAGTACCCCGATACAGGTCGCAAAGTGTTCCAGCTGGTACTCGATGAGTTTCAGCGGTTCTTGTCACGGTTTTTGACGGACAAAGAAGACACCAAGCGCTTGGTCAGCTTGGCGCAACAGGTTGAGCAAAAAGAGACCTTGGCGATCCAGTACACGATTGAGTTGCGCAGCATGCTCAACAAAATCAAAGTCCGTGACGAGATCCGTGAGTTTTTGTTCAAAGTTTGGGCCGAGGTCTTGGCGGTGGCGGCCTTGCGTCACGGGCCGCAGCATGTGGAAACCTTGGCGCTCAAGCGCGTGGCCACGGATTTGCTCTGGGCCGCCAGTGCCAAACCCAACCGCGAAGACCGCACGCGTGTGATTCAGGAGTTGCCACAAGTTTTGCAGCGTCTGCGCCAAGGCATGGCGCTGTTGGGTTTGTCCTCCAAAGTGCAAGACGCCCACATCAAAATTTTGAGCGATATCTTGGCTGATGCTTTCATGTCAAAAACGGAAAGCATCCCGCAAGAGCAAATCGACGACATGGCGCGCCGCTTGGAGCGCCTGGAAGATGCGATCAGCGACGATGATGCTTCTGGTGACATCGTGCTAGATCCCAGCACGCTGGAAGTGATGCTGGGCGTGGATGTCTCGACGTTCGAGGTGTTGCCCAACGGTGGTGCCCAGCCCAATCCCGCCACGATAGCTTGGGCGCAGGAATTGGAATTGGCCGATTGGTTTGTGCTCGATCACAATGGCCGAGTTGGGCCAGTGCAGTTGGTGTGGCGCAGCGAGCGTCGTCAGCTGTACCTGTTCACGGCAGATGATGGTCTGAACTACCTGATTCAGTCGCGCCGCGTGGCCGCTTATTTGCAGGCCAATTTGCTGGTGCCCACTGAAGACGAAGCCCTTACAGTGCGCGCCACCCGCGAAGCCTTGACCAAGTTGGATGCCAACCCCGAGCGGCTGCTTCGCTGATGTCAGGCCGCGCCGCAGCGCTGGAACAACCCACCCGGTAAACGGGCCACGCAGCCATCCAACTCCAGTTCCAGCAGGCGTGCTTGCAAATGAGCGGTTTCCAGTCCGGTGCGCGCTTGCAGCGCATCCAAACCCACCGGGTCATAGCCCAAAGCGTTCAATAGCGGATCGGCGCTGGCGTCAGCGTTGACCTCGTCAGCATCAACAAAACCTGCCGGAGCATGGGGTTCGGTGGTTGCTGTGGTCGGTAAGCGCAATTCTTCCAGCACATCTTGCGCCGACTCCACCAGTTTGGCCCCTTGCTTGATCAGCCAGTGGCACCCGCGTGACTGGGGCGCGTGGATTGAGCCAGGAATAGCGAAGACCTCTTTGCCCTGTTCGCTGGCCAGGCGTGCCGTGATCAGCGAACCTGATTTCAGCGCCGCCTCGACTACCAAGGTGCCCAAACTCAAGCCCGCGATGATGCGGTTGCGCTTGGGAAAATTGGCGGGCGAGGGTGGCGTGCCCAGCGCATATTCGCTGATCAGCAGGCCATGTTGGGCAATTTGGTGCGCCAGTTCACGGTGTGATTTGGGGTAGACGCGATCCAGCCCCGTGCCAACCACGGCGACGGTGGCCAAGGGCGCGTTGTCGCTATCAGCGTGCTCGTGACCCTCCAAAGCGCCTTGATGTGCTGCGCCATCCACGCCCAGCGCCAAGCCTGACACCACCGTCAACCCGGCAGCACTGAAGGCTCGGGCAAACATGCGTGCATGGTCTTGCCCTTGCGGTGTGGGGTTGCGGCTGCCCACCATCGCCAAGCCGCGTGCAGCCAATTGGGGTAAGCGGGGCGCTTGCGCACTGCCAACTTGGCCGAGCAGGTACAGCATCAGCGGCGGATCTTCCATGTGCAGCAGTGCGGCGGGGTAGTCCGCATCGCCCAGCGTGACGATGTGGCGCTGTACTCCAGTGGTCGGAGCTTCGTGCAGCCAGCGCCAAGTGACATCTGCTAACTTGGCCAGTTCGGGTGGCACGCTTTGCAGTGCTTGGGTTTGCGCCGCCGACACCACCTGCCGCAGCGCCGTGGCCGTTTGAGCAAACACCGCTTGCGGCAGGCCAAACGCAGCCAGCAACTTGCGCGCGGTGACATTGCCCACGCCGGGGGTGAGCGTCAGTCGCAGCCAAGCTGCGAGATCGTCTTGCTGCATGCGACTTAGCGTGGCGTGATCAGTTTGTCACCCACGTTCACGCTGTCGGTGACTTGCAGCAGCAAACCGTAAGAGACGCGCTCGAAGGGGCGAAACACCATCAGCAAGCCTGCGCGCTCGTCAGGCAGTTGCAACACGTCACGGGTTTCGCTGCCCTTGTCGATCACCTGCTGGCCGGTCGACATCACAGCCAGCACATGGCCGACCTCCATGCCATCGCGAGTGCCTTTGTTGATCACAACGATTTGGTTTTGCGTGGCAAATCGCACTGAGCTGCCATGAATAGACACCACACGCGCTTCAATGTGGTTCTCTGGTGCGTGCGGGGTGTAGCTGCGCAATTGGCGCGGGGGTTCAGGTTGCAGGCGGTCGCCCGTGCGCATTTCTTCCTTGGCCGAGATGATGTCGATGGTGGCGGGCACCACATTGGTCTGCGGTTTGCCATCGGCATCGGTGCTGACTTGAGTTGATTGACTGCGCACCAAACGCGCTTGGCCAACGTACTGGGCTTCGTAGCCCAAAATTTCCCCCGTGACGGGGTCTTTCAGCGGCGTCGCTTCGCGAAACACTCTGTACTCACGCGAGGTACGGGTGCCGCCGTTGTCCAGCAGCGGCTGATTGGTGGCACCTATGGCATAAGCGCGGTCGCCCCGGCTCAGCAGCACGCGGCCCTCTTGGGTGGCGACAATGCGCGGCGCATTCAGCAGCGCCGATTCATCAACCACCAGTGGCTCGGTGAGGAAGGGCTCAATCAGGTGATTCGGCAGCGTGGGGATGGCGCTGTCAGTCAGGCTTTCGATGCGCGTGCGCGGGGAAATGCGCACGGTGGGTGGCGTGTCATTAGTGGCTTTACTGTCGCCCGTGCCTTCGAGACGCAGACGCACCATGCCGTCGCGGCGCTCAATCACCAGCACTTGTCCGGGGTAAATCCAGTGCGGGTTGCGGATTTGGCTTTTGTTCATGCCCCACAGCTGCGGCCAGCGCCAAGGACTTTTCAGAAACACGCCGGAAATGGCCCACAAGGTGTCGCCGGTTTTGACGGTGTAACGCTCGGGTGCGTTGGGAGCCAGCTCAGTGAGCGGAACGCCAGCAGATTGGGTGGGCGCAGCGGCACTGGCTGCCGTGGCGGGCACGACCAAGTTTTGCGCGTGGGCGGTGCGTGCAGGCCAACTCGCCGCAGCGGTGGCAATCAAAGCCACCAAGGGCAGGGCGGCAGACAAGGCGGTGAGGCCAGAGCGGGTGGGTGCCGTGGTCAGGTGTTTCATCGGTTCTCTTCTCAAATCCCTGCGCGTATCTGCGCGAATCAGCGTGATGCGGAGCGTGGTGAATTTTGCGCCTGATTTGTCGCGCAAGTTTCGGGTGAAGCCAGGTTTCCGGGGCTGGCCGCTCACGTCACTTGGCAAAAGTGGCGAAAATAGCGACATCTTTGACGTGATTCCATGGCCCAACTACAGATTCTCCGCTACCCCGACCCCCGTTTGCACACTGTGGCCCAGCCCGTGCGCACGGTGGATGACTCCATTCGCACCTTGATTGCCGACATGCTAGACACCATGCGCGCCGCTGAGGGCGTGGGTTTGGCCGCAACACAAGTTGACGTTCACCTGCGCTTGGTGGTGCTGGATGTCTCCGAAACCCACGACCAGCCCCAAGTGCTGATCAACCCCGAAATCACTTGGGCCAGCCCCGAGCGCGTGAGAGGCGACGAGGGTTGCCTCTCTGTGCCGGGCGTGTATGACGGCGTGGAGCGCTCCGTGGCCGTGAAGGTCAAGGCGCTCGACGAAAACGGCCAGTCCCGCACCATTGAGGCCGAGGGACTGCTGGCCGTGTGCATTCAGCACGAGCTCGATCACTTGATGGGCAAGGTCTTTGTGGAATACCTCTCGCCGCTCAAGCGCAACCGCATCAAGACCAAGTTAATCAAACAGCAAAAAGAGCAACAAAAGGAACATCAGGGGTGAATCGCTTGAAAGTGATCTTCGCGGGCACGCCCGAATTCGCCCGTGTGGCGCTGGCGCAGTTGCACGCCGCAGGTTTTGAGATCGCGCTGGTGCTCACCCAACCTGATCGCCCCGCCGGACGCGGCATGAAGCTGCAAGCTTCGCCGGTCAAGCAATTTGCGCAGGAGCACGGCATTCCCGTGGCCCAACCGCGCAGCCTGCGTCTGGACGGCAAATACCCCGAAGATGCGGCGGCGGCTCAAACCGTGATCGCCGCTGTGCAAGCCGATGTGATGGTCGTGGCCGCCTATGGCCTGATCTTGCCGCTGTGGGCGCTGACCGCGCCGCGCTTGGGTTGCTTGAACATCCACGCCTCGTTGTTGCCGCGCTGGCGTGGTGCGGCTCCGATCCATCGCGCCATTGAAGCGGGCGATGCACTCACCGGCATCACCATCATGCAAATGGATGTGGGCCTGGACACGGGCGACATGCTGGCCGTCGAAGCGCTGCCGATTCAGCCCCAGCACAGCACCGCCACGCTGCACGACGAGCTGGCCGCGCTGGGCGGACGCATGATCGTCGCCGCGCTGGCGCACGCCGCTGAAGGCTCATTGCAACCGGTGCCGCAGCCCACTGAAGGCATCACCTACGCGCACAAAATTGAAAAAGCCGAAAGCGCCATCGACTGGACGCTGCCGGTGGCGCACATCGAGCGCCGCATTCGCGCCTTTGACCCTTTCCCCGCCGCGAGCACCCATTTGGTTGGCGGTGCGGGCGAGGTCATCAAGCTCTGGCGTGCTGAAGTCGATGCTGCACCTTTGCCCGCTGATGCGCAGCCCGGCCAAGTGCTGTCAGCCGATGCCAGTGGCGTGTGCGTGGCCTGTGCCGATGGCGTGCTGCGCTTGACCGAGTTGCAACGCCCCGGCGGTAAGCGGCTGGCGGCGGCTGATTTCTTGCGCGGCTTTGCTTTGCCGCCGCAAGCCGTGTTCGCCAGCCCGGCGCACTGAGTTCGGCTCTTCGACTTCACGCTGCACCTATGTCTATGCTGCGCCGCCTTGTTCGGCATCCTGAATTCATGCAGGGGATGCGTGACATTTCCGGGGTCGCGCCGGGCTTGTCGGCTTGGGGGTTGATGACGGGCGTGGCGATGGTCAAGTCCGGCATGAGCGTGCCTGAATCGCTGGCCATGACGCTGCTGGTGTTTGCGGGCAGCTCGCAACTGGCCTCGATGCCGCTGATCGCCGCCAGCAGCCCGGTTTGGGTGATTTGGGCAACGAGCTTTTGCGTCAACCTGCGCTTTGTGGTGTTCAGCGCGCACCTGCGGCCTTATTTGATGCACCTGCCCTTGTGGCAGCGGCTGATCGTGGGCTACCAAACGGCGGACATGACCTATGTGCTGTTCACCCGCCGCTTCCCGCATCCGTCCACCGATCCTGTGGAGCGCGAAGCGCATTTGGCCTATTTGATTGGCGGTGGCTTCTTGAACTGGGCCAGTTGGCAAGTGGCCAGTTTGCTGGGCATCGCCTTGGCCAACAGCGTGCCCACGCACTGGGGTTTGGGTTTTGCCGGGATTTTGGCGCTGGTGGGCGTGGCTTGTTCACTGGCCTCCAGCCCGATGCGGCGGCTGTCGGCGGGCGTCGCTGGTGCGGCTGCGGTGGCTGCTGTGGCGCTGCCGTTCAAGCTCAACATCGTGGTCGCCATTGCTGCCGCTGTCGCCTTGTGCCTGATGCTGGAGCGCCCCGAGCCGTCGCAGTTTGTGGCCTCCGCGCCCGCTGACGAGGATCGCGCATGAGCAGCCCCGGCACCGACTGGTGGACGCTGGGCGTGATCGTCGGGCTGGCGGTGATCACCGTCATCACCCGTTCGTTTTTCTTCATATCGAGCCAGCCGTGGCAATTGCCGGACTGGGCGCAACGCGGTTTGCAGTACGCGCCGATTGCCGCGCTGTCAGCGGTGATCGTGCCCGAAATCGTGGTCAGCCAAGGCCAGTTCATCAGCACTTGGCAGGATGCGCGCATTTACGCGGCAATGGCCGGTGCGGCGTTCTACTTTTGGCGGCGCGGTGCCGGGCAGGCGGTGCTGGGCACTATCGTGATCGGCATGGCGGTGTACTTGCCGCTGCATGTAGGCTGGGGCTGGTGAGCGCGCGAGGCGGGCCTGCGCTGTGTCAAGGCGGCCTCAGTTCCGGCTTTTAAAATGGGTCGGCTCAGCCTCAAAGTTCCCCTATCCTTGGGGCGGCCCCATTTTTCACATCCATTTCTCAAACACCATGAACGTCATCCGTTTTTCCGATTTGTGCGCCCAAGGCAAGGCTGCTGGCCAGCGCGTCTTCATCCGTGCTGACTTGAACGTGCCGCAAGACGACGCTGGCAACATCACCGAAGACACCCGCGTGCGCGCTTCGGTGCCTTGCATTCAAATGGCGCTGGACGCCGGAGCCGCCGTGATGGTCACCAGCCACTTGGGCCGCCCCACCGAAGGCGAATTCAAGCCTGAAGACTCGCTGGCCCCCGTCGCCAAGCGCCTGTCCGAGTTGCTGGGCCGCGACGTGCCGCTGGTCTCCAACTGGGTTGATGGCGTTGATGTCGCTCCCGGCCAAGTCGTGCTGCTGGAAAACTGCCGCGTCAACAAGGGCGAAAAGAAGAACAAAGAAGAACTGGCCCGCAAGCTGGCCGCGCTGTGCGACATCTTTGTGCATGACGCTTTTGGCACCGCCCACCGCGCTGAAGGCACCACCTACGGCATCGCCCAATACGCGCCCATCGCCTGCGCGGGCCCGTTGCTGTCGGCAGAAATTGACGCCATCACCAAGGCGCTGGCCAACCCGAAGCGCCCGCTGGTCGCGATTGTGGGCGGCTCCAAAGTCAGCTCCAAGCTCACCATCTTGCAAGCCTTGGCCAAGAACGTGGATCAGCTGATTGTGGGCGGCGGCATTGCCAACACCTTCATGCTGGCGGCGGGCCTGAACATTGGCAAAAGCTTGGCCGAACCCGACTTGCTGGCCGATGCCCGCGCCGTGATCGATGCCATGAAGGCCCGTGGTGCAGAAGTGCCGATTCCCACCGACGTGGTGACGGCCAAGACCTTCAGCGCCGACGCGGTTGCCACCATCAAAGCCGCCGCTGATGTGGCTGACGATGACCTGATTTTGGACATCGGCCCGCAAACTGCCACCAAGCTGGCCGCCCAGCTCAAGCTGGCGGGCACCATCGTCTGGAACGGCCCGGTCGGCGTGTTCGAGTTCCCCGCCTTTGAAAACGGCACCAAAACCATCGCGATGGCGATTGCCGAGTCCGACGCTTTCAGCATCGCAGGCGGCGGCGACACCTTGGCCGCGATTGCCAAGTACGGCATCGAAAAAGATGTGGGCTACATCTCCACCGGCGGCGGCGCTTTCTTGGAAGTGCTGGAAGGCAAAACCCTGCCTGCGTTCGAGATTCTGTCCAAGCGCGCCGCAGGCTAATTTAGTTCAGCCCCAGACCAGCCCCGCGCCCGTCAGCAGCCCGTGCAACACGGCTGCGGCAATGCTCAGCCCGATGGCGGGGCGCAGGCGGGTCGGGGTTGACGTGCGCTGCCACAGCAGCAGTGCCGCTGTCAGCGAGAGCGGCAGCGTCAGCAGTCCCCACAGCGCACCGTGCGGGACGGTTTGCCCCAACGCCATCAACGCCAGCCCACCGTGGGCCAGCAGCGCCAGCAGCAGGTACAAGAGTGCCGTGCCACGGGCACCCAGTCGCACCACCAGCGTGCGTTTGCCAACGCTGGCATCGGCGGGCGCATCGGGTACACCGTTGATCAGCAAGATGTTGGCGATCAGCAAGGCGTAGCTCACCGCCAGCAGCGCGGGCATCTGGGCGAACGCGCCGCGTTGCACGTAATCCGTGCCCAGCACCACCAACCACCACGCACCGGCCACCGCCAGCTCGCCCAAGCCACGCGACATCAACACCAGCGGCGGCGCTGAATACGCCCAGCCCAAAAACAAACCCGCTGCGCCGATCAGCACCAAACCAGCGCCGCTCCACGCGGCCAGCAGCAGGCCCGCCGGGATCAGCCCCAACAACAGCCATGCGGCCCAGCGCCCGGTGTCGTCCACGCTGACCGCACCGTTTTGAATCAAACGCGAACCGCCTGAGAACGGAAACAAGCCGCTGTGGTTGGCCGCGTCGGCTCCGTTGCGGGCGTCGTGGTAGTCGTTGAGCACATTCGCGCCCGCGTGCGCCACCAGCGCCAGCACCACGGTGAGCAGCGCCTGCGGCAGCTTGAGCGGCGCGTGCAAGGCGGCGCTGGCCAGCCCCAGCGCACAGGCCGCAGCGGTCACAGCCAAGAAGCCGGGGCGCGTCATGCGCAGCCGCATCGCCCAGCTTGGGGCGGGCGGCGTGGCGTTGGGTGTCGCTGCGGTGGCGGAAATAGGGGTGGGAGTATCAAAAGCCATGCCTTATTTTGGCGAAAAATCCCCGCATGCACCAGTTATCCAGATCAACACACGCGGGTTTGACCTGGGTGTTTTTGTTCCCACGGCGGATGGCAATCGGTTTAAAATTACGTTTAGAGAAATTCATTTACCAATAGTGAATTAAAAGTCCGCCCAAACACATCGGAGACAAACGTCATGGGGTCTTACATCTACCCAAAATTTCCGTACACCGCGCCTGCTGATTTGCAGGCTGCGCCGCCCGGCACAGCGCCGCAGCGCAAGCCGCTGGTGATCGTCGGCGCAGGCCCGGTGGGTTTGGCAGCGGCGGTGGACGCGCGGCTCAAAGGCATTCCGGTGCTGGTGTTGGACGATGACGACACGGTCTCAGTCGGCTCGCGGGCGGTGTGCTACGCCAAGCGTTCGCTGGAAGTGCTAGACCGCTTGGGCGTGGGTGAGTCGCTGTGCCAAAAGGGCGTGAGCTGGAACGTGGGCCGCACCTTCTTTCGTGACAAGGAGGTCTACCAATTCAACTTGGTGCCGGACGCGGGCCACAAGCGCCCCGGCATGATCAATTTGCAGCAGTACTACCTGGAAGACGCGCTGGTCAAGCGTGCGCTGGAGCTGGGCGCGGACATCCGCTGGCGCTACAAAGTGGTGGGTGTGCAACTGGCCGACGACCACGCCACGCTGCGCGTCGACACGCCCGACGGCACGTTTGACCTGGAAGCCGACTGGCTGATCGTGGCCGACGGCGCACGCAGCCCGATTCGCCATTTGCTGGGGCTGGACATCGACGGGCGCATCTTCATGGATCGCTTCTTGATTGCCGATGTGGTGATGAAGGCCGATTACCCGGCGGAGCGCTGGTTTTGGTTCGACCCGCCGTTCCACCGCAACCAAAGCGTGCTGCTGCACAAGCAAAGCGACAACGTCTGGCGCATCGACTTCCAACTGGGTTGGGACGCCGACCCGGAAGAAGAAAAGAAGCCCGAAAACATCATCCCCCGCGTCAAAGCCATGTTGGGCGACGAGCGCGAGTTCGAGCTGGAGTGGGCCAGCATCTACACCTTCCAGTGCCGGCGCATGAAGCAGTTCCGCCACGGGCGAGCGCTGTTTGTGGGCGATGCGGCGCACCAAGTCTCGCCGTTTGGCGCACGGGGTGCGAACTCTGGCTTTCAAGACGCCGACGACTTGATTTGGAAACTGGACTTGGTGCTCAAAGGCTTAGCCCCCGACACACTGCTCGACAGCTACAGCGCCGACCGCACCTTCGCGGCGGACGAGAACTTGCTCAATTCCACCCGCTCTACCGATTTCATCACGCCTAAAAGCCGCGTCAGCAAAACCTTTCGCAACGCGGTGCTGGACTTGGCACAAGACCATGCATTTGCGCGGCGGCTGGTGAACTCGGGGCGCTTGTCGGTGCCTGCTTTCTTGACCGCCTCACGCCTGAACACGCCCGACAGTGACGTTTTCACCGGCGACATGGTGCCCGGCGCACCGATGGACGATGCGCCGATTCAGCTCAGCGCACTGGCCGATCAGTCCGATCAGGCTGCCGCAACTGAGGGCTGGCTGCTCGACCAGTTGGGCAACCGCTTCCAACTGCTGCTGTTTGTGGACAGCGCCGCTGTGCTGGATGCGGCCACCTGCGCCCAATTGCAGGCGCTGGCGGCTGACCCGGTGGCGGTGCAGCCGCTGCTGGTGCTGCTGCCCGGCGCGGTGACCGATGCGGCTGGCAGCTCCGCCGCTGCGCAGGCGGGCTGCGCCGTGATCAGCGACACCAAAGGCTGCATGGCCCGCCGCTATGACGCGCACCCCGGCAGCGTCTATTTGGCCCGGCCCGATCAGCACGTGGCCGCCCGCTGGCGCAGTTTCGATGCGAGCCGCGTGCGCGCTGCCGTGGCCCGCGCCATCGGCCACGCCTGAGCGGCCCACACCCACGGCAACCCCGCTGCAACCCCACTTGACCGCACACCTGAGGACATCTTCTATGCCTTTGCAACTGCAACCGAACTTGAGCGAACCCGGCCAGCGCTACTTTCGTGAGTTCTCGCCCGGCGACGATTTTTACGAAGCGCTGATCGACACCCACCGCGACCTGAGCGATGAACAAAGCGAGGCGCTCAACGCCCGCTTGATCTTGCTGCTGGCCAACCAGATTGGCGACATCAGCGTGCTGCGCCAGGCGCTGAAGCTGGCGCGCCTGGGCGTTTGACGCAGGCGCTGCCGCCAACCGTGATTCCCGATTTTTCCCTGTCACCCCTTATCAGGAGTTCTTTGCCATGAAGATCCAAAAAATTCACCATGTGGCTTACCGCTGCAAAGATGCCAAGCAAACCGTGGACTGGTACGTCCAGCACCTGAACATGAATTTCGTGCTCGCGATTGCTGAAAACCAAGTGCCCTCGACCCACGCGCCTGATCCGTACATGCACGTGTTTTTAGACGCGGGCCAAGGCAATGTGCTGGCGTTTTTTGAAATTCCCGCCTCGCCGCCGATGGGGCGCGACACCAACACCCCTGACTGGGTGCAGCACATCGCCTTCGAGGTGGACAGCATCGCCACGCTGGAGGCGACCAAGGCGCGCCTTGAAGCGGCAGGCATCCCGGTGGTGGGACTGACTGACCATGCGATCTTCAAGTCGATTTACTTCTTCGACCCGAACGGCCACCGTTTGGAATTGGCCGCCAACACCGGCACGCCCGAGATGTACGAAAAGCTCGACGCGGTGAAGTGGGACATGCTCAATGAGTGGAGCCTAACCAAGCGCGCGCCCCAACACGCGGCTTGGATGCATGCCCAAGAATTTGCGTGATATCTGCACCGAGCGCGCTGGCCTGCGGTTGTGGTGTTGTGCGATAGTTACAACTTTCCGGTAGTTGTTGCAATCTAGCGGCAGATTGCGCTAGCGGTGGACTGCGGCGGTGCACAGAGAATCCGGTGTATCGCGGACACTATCGGAATTAACACAATTACGATGGGGTGAATTCACTATGGCGCTGATCGTTGTCGCGGAGGACGATGCTGGCACTCGTATGCTTGTGGCCTCTGTGCTGATCAGGGACGGGCACGAAGTGTTGTTGGCCGAGGATGGTACGCAAGGGCTGGCACTGGTCGAATCACGCCGCCCAGACTTGATTTTGAGTGACGTGCAAATGCCGGGCCTCAACGGCTTTGACATGCTGGCAGCGGTGCGTCGCAATGTCATGGTGGCGGGAACGCCCGCCATCTTGCTCACCTCACTGCAAGACCGCGTTCACATGCGCATCGGCATGACCTCGGGGGCGGACGACTACATCACCAAGCCATTTCGCCCCGGCGAACTGCGCGAAGCCGTGATGGCGCAGCTCAAAAAACGCGAAATGCAAGCGCGTTTGCAAAACATGGCCGTTGATGCGGCCGTGCGCACCGCGCTAGACACCCACACCGAGCAGTTGGCCAAACTCTATGAGCGCCGACTGGCCAATGCGCTGAGCGACCGCTGGCCCACCGGAGACGGCGCAGCCGTGGACGAAAAATTTGCCCACGCCACCGTGCTGTTCGTGGACATTCCCAGTTACGCCGCCGTGTCTGAGCGCCTGAGCAGCCAAGAGCTCAGCGAGTTGGTCAAGCGCTTTTATGGCAGCGCGGGTGACACGGTCTACTTGTTTGGCGCGCGCCAGATGCAGTTCATCGGCGAGGGTCTGTTGGCGATTTTTGTGGACTCCAGCGATACCCAATCGGTGTCGCATGGTTTGCGGGCGGCCCGCGCAGCCATTGGGCTGACGGATTCGGCACGCAGCATTCGCCAATATCTCAAAACCCAGTACCCTGACCGGCAGTTGCCTGAGTTTGAAATCAACATCGCACTGCACAGTGGCCCGGTCACCTTGACCCGGTTGCAAGACCCTTTGCATGATGTAGCACCGCAAATTTTGCCGGTCGGCGAGGCAGTGACCACCACCATGCTGCTGCAAAAACAGGCACATACCCTGGGTTGGGGTATTGCGGTCAGTGTCAGTGCTTTGCGTGGCATCACTGGGGCGGTACGTATCAACCGGCGTGCCTTGGTGCAGTTGCCAGGTCGTGCGGCACCTTTGGATGCGGCTGAGTTGGTGGAGTTGGCGCTGTAAAGCTCGTCGTCCGAATGCAACTGTTCTCGGTTCGGAAAATCCTGGGGGTTAGTTTGGTGTTGCTGGCACTGGTGCCTACCGTGCTGGTGGGCTTGCTGTTGCTGCACGCCAGCTCGCGTGCTGCCGAAGACATGGCGGGCAGCATCTTGACCCATGTGGCCGATCGCGTGCAGATCAGTTCCGAAGATCATTTGTTGCAAGCGCATAAGGTGCTCAATGCCCTGACTTCGCCCAAGCCCTCACCCTCGGAGGCTGCGGTGATCCGGGGCTGGCTGCATGACACCACCGCCTTTGAAACCATGGCGTTTGCGTTGATGCGCCAGTCACCTCATATTTCTGCGTTGTATATCGGCGATGCGCGAGGCAATTATTTAGGTGTCGAACCGACATCTGTGGGCGTGAAAGTCGGCGTACACCGCCCCACCGACAAGGGGCGCGCCTTTTATTTGGCGCAGCGCCCTGGTGATCGCAGTCACTTTTTGAATGCCGAAATTGGCTCCTATGATCCGTGCACCAGCGATTGGTACCAAGGCGCTGAGCGTGCGGGCGAGCGCGTGTTCTCGCCTGTGGTGCCTGAACGCCAACAGTTGATGGTGCGCCTGTCGCAACCTGTGCCGGGTTTTCGTGGTGGGGTTGCTGGCGCATTGGGTGTGGATTTACAGCTCCAGCCCTTGGCCGATGCGTTGCGCGTTCAGCGCATCAGCTCCCACGGTGCGGCTTTCGTGGTGGATGAAAACTTGGCATTGGTTGCCAGTTCAGCAGGCGATGTGTTGTTGACCCACGGCGGGTCGGACTTCCAGCGCGTGAGTCCGCGTGACAGTGCCAATCCGGTGATCCGCACCAGCTTTGCCGCCTTGACCGACTTGCTGGCACAACGCCCGCCCGATGTGATGTCCAGCGACACCCGCTTGCAGCGCCTGCCATCGGCACAGGGAACGCTGTTGATGGTGCAGCGACCCTTTGCGGAGGCGCTGGGTTTGCGCTGGACGCTGGTGGTGGTGGTGCCCGAGAGTGATTTCACCTCCGATATTCAACAGGCGTGGCATGTTTCGCTGGGTCTGATCGTGGCGCTGGCGCTGTTGGGCGTGCAGTTTGCGTGGCTGCTGACGCGCAGCATCAGCAGCCAGTTGCAACAACTCAGTGATGCGGCAGGCAGCATGGGCCGAGGCGAAGTGCCCGTGGTGGATCAACTCACCCACATCGACGAAGTTCGCGAACTCTCGCAAGTGCTGCACGACAGTGCCCGCCAGCTGCAAAGCTACCAAGCCCAAGTGAAAGCCAATGCGCTGGAGCTTCAGCGGTCTAACGAAACCTTGGAAACCCGTGTGGCCGAGCGCACCGCCGAGTTGGCCGCCTCGCGCGAAGAGGCGCTGGCCGCCGTGCGCGCCAAAGCTGCGTTTTTGGCCACCATGAGCCATGAGATACGCACACCGCTCAATGGCGTGGTTGGCATGACGGCGCTGTTGGCTGAAACCCCGCTCGATCCCGAGCAGCGCGATTACTTGCAGACCGTGCGGCTGTCCAGCGACCAGTTGCTGGCCGTGATCAACGACGTTTTGGATTTTTCCAAAATCGAATCCGGCAAGCTGCACTTGGAAGTAGAGCCGCTCAGTTTGCGTGGTGCCGTGGAAGAAGCGTGCGATATCGCAGCGCCCCGTGCCCGCGACAAGGGGCTGGAGCTGATCATCGACATGCCTGAAGTCGGCGAGGACCGCTTTCCTGCTGCCGTGCTGGGTGATGTGACCCGGCTGCGCCAAGTGCTGATCAACTTGGTGAACAACGCGGTCAAGTTCACGCAGCATGGCGATGTCACCGTGTCTGTGAGGTTGCTGCATCTTGATCCGCCGCACGAGGTTCCGGCCAACGCTACGTTGGGCACCTCTTTGCAAGCTTTGCATGGTGCTGTGGAACTGGAATTTCGCGTCACCGACACGGGCATTGGCATTCCTGCTGACCGCCAGCCTTCGCTGTTTGAGGCTTTCTCGCAAGTTGATGCCTCGACCACCCGCAAATACGGCGGCTCAGGTTTGGGGCTGGCGATTTGTCGGCGCTTGGTCAAGATGATGGGCGGTAGCATTGGCGTTTCCAGCCGACCCGGCCAGGGATCGAGCTTTTGGTTCACCTTGCGTGCTCCGCTGAGTGATTCGGCCCCCAGTGCCAGCAACTTGGCCGGTGTCGAGCTGCTGTGCGGCACGCAAGTGTTGGTGGTGGACGATCACCCCACCAATGTGCGTATCCTCAAGCGCCAGTTGGAGCGATGGGGCATGCAAGTCACTGCCGTTGAGTCTGGAGTCCAGGCGCTAGAGCAACTGCGCCGTACGGATTTGCTGCCAGATTTGATCATCACCGACATGCACATGCCGGACATGGACGGCATGGAGTTAGCACGCATTTTGCGCGAGCATCTGCATTGGCATGTGATCCCGCTGGTGCTGCTGAGTTCGGGCTTCATGCCATCAGGCAGCGATATGGGGCGGCTGTTTGATGCGCGCTTGCTCAAACCCGTGCGTCAAGCGCAACTGTGCGAGACGCTGGCGCGTTGTATTTCTGCTAATTTCGAAGTCATGGAAACCATAGATCCCGTGTTGGCCGATCCTAAGAAAAACGTCACCATCTTGGTGGCTGACGACAATGCCATCAACCTGAAAGTGGCCTGCGCCATGTTGCGCAAACTGGGCTACGACATCAGTACCGCTGTGGATGGGCGTGAAGCCGTGGTCGCGGTGGCGCGTTCTATGGCGCGACACCAACCTTTTGGCGCGATCTTGATGGACGTGAACATGCCCGACGTGGATGGCTTAGAAGCCACGCGGCAAATTTTGTCGGCTTGGGGGGCGAAAGCACCGCCCATCATCGCGTTGACAGCAGCCGCTTTGCCCGAAGACCGCCTGCGCTGCGAAGCAGCGGGCATGGTGGATTACCTCACCAAGCCGCTGCAAGTGGTCACGCTGTCGCAAAAACTCGATCAGTGGCTCAGTGTGCGCGCCAGCGTGTTCGAGACCCACGCCTTGCTGCAAGACAGCTCCCGCGCCTTGCACACGGCAGATTCGACCGGCGTGACCCTGACATTGCACAGCGGGCCGGTGATGGACTTTGGTCGCCTTGAAGAATTCCGCGAGTTCGATGACGAGCAGCAAACCATGATCCACGAGGTGGTGGGCCTGTTTCTGTCTGACGGCCCCAAGCGCTTGGCCGCGATTGAGGCCGCCGCTCAGGCCAACGACCCCGTTACCCTGTCATTGGCGGCTCACGCCTTGAAGGGCGCTGCCAGCAACATCGGTGCGATTGCCGTGCAAGCCCAATGCACCGAGATCGAACAGCAAGCCAAACGCGGTATGCCCGACGACAGTGCGGCCAGCTTGCTGCGTCTGCAAGCGACTTGGACACGCACCAAGGACGCGCTGCAAGCCTGGCTTTGAGGGCAGGCGCGGGCCGGGCCGTCGATAATCGGGAATGACCTCATCTTCTCCCGCCTCCGCTGCTGCGACTGATTTCAGTCGCCTGTCCCTGTCGCCCGCCACGCTGGCCAACCTGACCCAGCTCGGCTACACGCAGATGACCCCGATCCAAGCGGCCAGTCTGCCCGCTGCTTTATTGGGCAAAGACTTGATTGCCCAAGCCAAAACTGGCAGCGGCAAAACCTGTGCTTTCGCCCTGCCGCTGTTGGCCAACTTGAACGCCCGCCGCTTTGCGGTGCAAGCGCTGGTGCTGTGCCCCACGCGCGAATTGGCCGACCAAGTGACCACCGAAATCCGCCGCTTGGCCCGCGCCGAAGACAACATCAAGGTTGTGACCCTGTGCGGCGGTGTGCCGCTGCGCGGACAGCTCGCCACGCTGGAGCATGGCGCGCACATCGTGGTCGGCACGCCAGGCCGGGTGATGGATCACTTGGAGCGCGGCAGCCTGCAACTCGAAGCCTTGGCCACGCTGGTGCTGGACGAGGCCGACCGGATGCTCGACATGGGCTTCTTCGAAGACATCGTCACCGTGGCGCGTCAGTGCCCCAAAACGCGCCAGACGCTGCTGTTCTCTGCGACTTACCCCGAAGGCATCGCCAAGCTGGCGAACCAGTTCATGCGCGAGCCGCTGACGGTGAAAGTCGAAGCCCAGCACGCAGGCGGCCAAATCGAACAGCGCTGGTACGAAATCAAAGACAGCGAGCGGCTGCACGCCGTCAGCTTGCTGCTGAACCACTTCCGCCCGGCCAGCACGCTGGCGTTTTGCAACACCAAAGCGCAATGCCGCGATTTGGTCGCGGTGCTGCAAGCGCAGGGCTTTTCGGCGCTGGCGCTGTTTGGCGAGCTGGAGCAGCGCGAGCGCGACCAAGTGCTGGTGCAGTTTGCCAACCGCAGCTGCTCGGTGCTGGTCGCCACCGACGTGGCCGCACGCGGGCTGGACATCGCCAACTTGGCCGCCGTCATCAACGTGGATGTCACCCCGGATGCGGAAGTCCACATCCACCGCATTGGACGCACAGGCCGTGCGGGCGAAGCAGGGCTGGCCCTGAACTTGGTCAGCGCCAACGAGGAAATGGGCTACGTCGGCAAGATCGAAGTGCTGCAAGGCCGCGAGTCGGTGTGGAGCCCGGTCAGCGAACTGACACCAACGGGCAACGGCCCGCTGGTGCCGCCGATGGCGACGCTGCACATCCAAGGCGGGCGCAAGGAAAAAATCCGTCCCGGCGACGTGCTGGGCGCGCTCACCGCTGACTTGGGCTACACCCGCGAGCAAGTGGGCAAGATCAACGTCAACGAGTGGTCAACCTACGTGGCGGTGGATCGGGCCATTGCCGCCCAAGTCGCCAGCCGCTTGAACGCCGGGCGCATCAAGGGCAAGAGCGTCAAGGTGCGGGTGCTGACGGACTGACCCTCGCCGCCCTTCGGCCTCACAGCCGAATGTGCCCTTCGATGCAGGTGACCGACTCGCCGCCCACCCAGACTTGGCCCTCGGCATCGCGCTCAATGTGAACGCGACCGGCGCGGCCCAAGCAGGTGCCTTGGCTGGCGATGTAGCGTTCGGGCGCGTGGCCGTCGGCAATCAGCCATTGCGCCAAGCTGGCGTTGAAGCTGCCGGTGACCGGGTCTTCGCTGATGCCTGCTGAAGGCGCAAAGGCGCGCACTTCCATATCCGCTTGAGCGGTGGCGGCCTCTGCGGCGCTGGCGCTGCGCTGCGCAAAGGCTCGCGCCTCGCGGCTGGAGCGGGCGATGAGTTGCACGCCTGCGCCCACTTCGGCGGTGTCGCAACTGGGGTTCAAACCGGCCACGCCAATTTTGTAGCCCAAGGCTTTCAGCGCCGCCTGATCGGGGTTGAGCGCCAGCACGGTGGCGGGGCTGTCGAGCAGCAAACCGAGCCAGGTGGGGCCGTTGTCCAGCAGTTGCGCGGTGATGATGTGATGCGCCTTCAGCCCCAACGCCGCCGCAATTTGCGCCAGTTGCATCGGGCCAGGATTGCTGCGTTTGAGCGGTGGCGCGGCAAATGCCAGCAGGCCCGGCTGCTGCGCACTGCGCCGAATGCGCACCAGTCCCACACCGCATTCCTGCACGATGCTGGTCGGCACTTGTGGCACGCCGCCGCCTTCCAGCCAAACGTGGCAACTGCCCAATGTGGGATGGCCCGCAAACGGCAACTCGCCGCTGGGCGTGAAGATGCGGACGCGGTAATCAGCGCCAGCAGCGCGTGCGGCGGGGCTGGGCGGCAGCAAGAAGGCGGTTTCAGACAGATTGGTCCAATGCGCCAGCCGCTGCATGTCGGTATCGCTCAGGCCGGTGCTGTCGAGCACCACCGCCAGCGGGTTGCCCAGATACGGGCGAGCCGTGAACACATCCACTTGCTTGAAGGGCCGGCATATCAGCGGCGAAGAAAGGTTAGAGGGCATGGCGGTCATGGGCTCTGACTCAAAGATTGCTGTTCGCGGATGGTTTGTGCCAAGGCGGCGATACCGTGGTTGATCTGATCAACACTCGCGGTCACGAAGGACAGGCGCAGCGTGCGCGGGTCGGCATGGTCGGCGTAGAAGGCAGCACCGGGCACGAAGGCCACGTTTTTTTCCACCGCTTTGGGCAGCAGCGTGACTGCATCCATGCCCGCAGGCAGGCGCGCCCACAAGAACATGCCGCCTGTGGGCGTGTTCCAAGTGAAGTCCAAGTCGGCCATTTCGCGGGTCAATGCGGTCAGCATGGCTTGGCATTGGCTTTTGTAGAGCGCGCGAATGGTGGGCACGTGGCGGTCAATGAAGCCGTCTTTCAGCACGTCGGCCACGATGCGCTGGTTGAAGCTGGGCGTGTGCAAGTCAGCCGCTTGCTTGGCTTGCAGCAGCTTGGGGTAGAGCGATTTCGGGGCCACCAAGTAACCCAAACGCAGGCCGGGTGCGAGGATCTTGGAAAACGAGCCCAAGTACACGCTGCCTTCAGGATGGCGCGAAGACAGCGAGGCGGGCGTGGGCGCGTCAAACCACAAGTCGCCGTAGGGGTTGTCTTCGATGATGGGCAGGCCCGCTTCCACCGCCACAGCGGCTACGGCGGCGCGGCGCGCTTCGGTCATGGTGCGGCCTGTGGGGTTTTGGAAGTTGGGCAGCAGGTAGACAAAGCGGGCACCGGCGGCTTTGGCGCGCAAGTCGTCGGGCAGCACGCCGCTGTCATCGCTGTCCACGCTGACCACGGTGGGCTCCATCGGCGTGAAGGCTTGCAGTGCGCCGAGGTAGGTGGGCGTTTCCACCAAGATGCGGCTGCCTGCGTCGATCAAAATTTTGGCCACCAAGTCCAAGCCTTGCTGCGAGCCGGTGGTGATCAGCACTTGGTCGGGGCTGATGTGCATGCCTTGCTTGACCAAGTCGGCTGCCACCCATTCGCGCAGCGGGCCGTAGCCTTCGCTGGCGGCGTATTGCAAGGCGCTGCGCCCATCTTGGGTCAGCACACGCTGAGTGGATTCCAGCATGGCTTCGATCGGGAAGGTCTTGGGCGAGGGCAGGCCGCCTGCGAAGTTGATGATGCCGGGCTTTTCCGTGACTTTCAAAATTTCGCGAATCACCGAGGGGTTCATCTTGTCGGCGCGTTGGGCCAGAGTCCAGTTCATCATGATTTTTCCTTGTTTCAATTTCAACATTGTCTTCGCAGCAGCCAATACACAGCCCATACAGTTGAGGCACGCAGATGGCAAACTGTAGGGTGCGTTTTAGCCACACAGAAAGAGTTTGCCATGTTGATGCGTGCCGCCGCCCAGTCTTTGGCTGAACAATTGGCTGAGCGTTTTGCCAGCCGAATCCGCAGCCGCTTGTTAGCCCCCGGTGCGCGCTTGCCCAGCGTGCGCCAGTGTGCTTGCCAGCACGAAGTCAGCCCTTCGACCGTGGTGGCGGCATATGACAAGCTGCTGGCGCAGGGGCTGGTGGAGGCGCAGCGCAACCGGGGGTTTTACGTGCGTGAATGGCTGCCGCGCGCCACCGCCACTGCTTTGGAACGCTGGCCGCAAGCGGCGCAAGGTACCGCCGCCGTGGCTGATGCGCAGGCGGGTGTGGATCGCATCGTCTCGCCCGTTAATGCCACGGCGCTGATTCGCGGCATGTTCCACCCAACCGGCCCCAAGCCACAGCCCGGCATGGGCATTTTCCCGCCCGATTGGCTGGTCACCGACTTCATGTCTGCCGCCGTGCGCAAAGTGACGGGCTCGAAAGCGCTGCAAGACAGCTCTTTGCGCTACGGCGAGCCGCTGGGCGACGGGCATTTGCGCCGCGTGCTGTCCGCGCGCTTGATTGGCTTGGGCGTGCCTGCGGAGCCGGGGCAAATCATCACCTCCATCGGGGCCACGCAGGCGCTGGACATTGTGAGCCGTACCTTGCTCAAGCCCGGCGATGGCGTGATGGTCGAAGAGCCCGGCTGGGCGGTGGAGTTCGCCCGCTTGTCGGCGCTGGGGATGCGGATTTTGCCGGTGCCGCGTGGCCCCGCTGGGCCCGATTTGGCGGTGATGGCGCGTTACTGCGAAGTGCATGCTCCCAAGCTGTTCGTCAGTGTGAGTGTGTTGCACAACCCGACTGGCCACAGCCTGAGCCCCGGCCACGCGCACCGGGTGTTGCAGTTGGCGCAGACGTGGAATTTTCACATTGTTGAAGACGACACCTACGGCCACATCGCCCCCGATCACGCCACGCGCATGACGGTGTTGGATGGCTTGCAACGCACGATCTACGTCAGCGGCTTTGCCAAAATTTTGGCCCCGAATTGGCGCATTGGCTACATGGCCGCGCCACCGGACTTGGTTGAACGCCTGCTCGACACCAAGCTGCTGGCCACGCTGACCACGCCCAGCGTGCTGGAAAAAGCGCTGGCGCTGTGCATTGAACAAGGGCAGTTGCGCCGTCACGCCGAACGCATCCGCACCCGCTTGGATGCGGCGCGCAGCCGCAGCGTGAAGCTGGCTTTGCAAGCAGGTTGCACATTCGCCACCGAGCCTTGTGGCTTGTTTGGTTGGGTTGAAACCGGCGTCGATACCGATCAGCTCGCGCAGCGCATGTTGGACGAGGGCTACTTGCTGGCCCCCGGCGCGTTGTTTCATGCCGCTCGCACGCCGAGCACGCTGATGCGCATCAACTTTGCCACCACGCAAGACGCGGTGTTTTGGCAAGTGTTTCAGCGCCTGCGCGATGAAATGTGAGCGGGCTTTAGCTGATGTTGGCCAGCACTTGGTCGATACGCACGGCTTCTTGCTCTAGCAGCGTCAAGGCGCGGTCGAACAAACTCCATTCGCCTTTGCGTCCAGCCAGCTCTAGGCCGCCAGCGAGTGCTGCGCCGCGATCCAGGGTGAGCGTGGACAAAGATCCTTTGAGTGCGTGAGCCTGACGGCAAGCCTGATCGGCATTTTGGATTTGTGCTGCTTGGCGCAACAAAATCATGCGCTGACTTAAATCTTCGCGCATGGCTTGCGCCAGCTCCAGCAGGGCATCGTGGTCGCCTCCCAGTTGTGCCAACAGCCGTTGCACATCAAAAACTTCGCGCGCTGGTGTGGGTGCGGCCACTGGTGCAGACGCGGGCAGCTGTTCGGGCGGTTGCTGCTCTTCAGCGAGATCAGGCATGGCTTCTGTGACCTTATAGGCGGGGCCGGTAGCGGCAAAATCGAAAGTGGGGAGCAGGTGCTTGCTTTGCGCATGCGCCAGCGCTTCATGCATGGCCTGTGCCAAGCTGTCGGGTGCAATGGGTTTGGAGACATAGCCATCCATGCCCAAGCTCAGATAACGTTCCCGGTCGCCCGCCAGCGCGTGCGCTGTCAAAGCGATGATGGGAACATGCCCGCCGTGGGTGTGCTCGTGCGCTCTGATTTGTTGGGTGGCGGCTTCACCGCCCAGCACGGGCATTTGAATGTCCATCAAGATCAAATCAATACCGCCTTGGCGGTAACACGCGACAGCATCAGCACCATTGCCAACGACCTCCACCGTGCAGCCCATTTCTTCCAGCAGTTTGCGGGTGATGAGTTGATTGACCGGATGATCTTCGGCCAGCAGCACCACCAGGCCTTGCACGGTGCGCTCTTCCAGCGCCACGGGCATGGTGATTTCGGTGGGCAGCGTTGAAGCTTCACCAAACACGGCGCTGAATCGAAAAGCACTGCCTTGACCGGGAACGCTGGCAACTCGGATTTGGCCTTCCATCATCTCCACCAGCCGCATGCAGATGGTCAAGCCCAGACCGGTGCCGCCATATTCCCGTGTCGTAGACGGATCGGCTTGCGTGAACGAGTCAAAAATAGTGGGCTGCTTTTCCGGCGGAATGCCGATGCCGGTATCGCGCACCTCAAACAAGATGCGTAGGCGGCCTGCGCTCAAGTCCTCTTGCTCGGCATCAGGCCACACTTTGACTTGGATGCTGCCTTTGTCGGTGAATTTGACGGCGTTAGACATCAAGTTGCTCAGCACCTGCCGCAGGCGGCCAGGATCGCCGACCACGTAATGCGGCAAAGACGGGGCATCATCGACGTAGAAAGCCAAACCTTTATCGCGCATTTGTGCTTCAAAAGGGGCGGTGGCTTGCTCGACCCAGTTCAACAGGTCAAAGCGCACTTGTTCAAACACCAGCTTGCCCGCTTCGATTTTGGACAAGTCCAAGATGTCGTTGAGCAAGGCCAGCAAGGCGGTGGCCGAGTTGTCCATCAAGCCCAGGTATTCTTTTTGTTGGTTGTTGATGGGGGTGCGTTGCAGCAGCCGCGTCAGGCCCATCAAGGTGCTGAGCGGCGTGCGCACTTCGTGGCTCATGTTGGCCAAGAATTCACTTTTGGCACGGCTGGCTTGCTCTGCGTGGCTTTGGGCGATGGCCAGTTGTTCTTGGACTTGCTTGCGCGGCGTGATGTCCGCGTTGGTGCCGATGATGCGGGTGATGCGTCCGCGCTCGTCCCACGCTTGCGCCAACCCCATGCTTTCGATCCAGATCCAGCCCTTGGCGGTGCGCACGCGGTGTTCTACGGCGTAGCGTAGGCTTTCGCCTCGCAGCAGTCGCTGCAATTCTTGCCGCACCAAGGCCACGTCATCAAGGTGGACTTGGGCGAGCAGCCCCTCAATGGGAATGCGGGTGTCTTGGCACGCCGTGCCCGTGATGGCACCCCATTGCGATGAGAGGTACACCATGCCCTGCGTCAAATCCCAATCCCACACGGCCAACTCAGCTGCTTGGATGGCCAGGCGCAGTCGCTCTGGAGGGCTGTCAGGCGGCGGAGGGCTTGATGATGCCGCTTGGGAATGGGGCGGAGCCGGGCGATGCGCGGTTTGCACCCGCAGCGCTTCCAGTTGAAACAGTTGCTCGCGCAAATCGGCATTGTCTTGCTGCAACCGAGCCAGTTCTTGCAACAACAGTCCGGGAGGGAGCATTGGATCGGTGGACATCATGTCGGCTATTGTGCAACTGCGCCTGTTCTGGCCCCCACACTGTTTGCCCTAGTGTGGGGTTGCCGGGCTGATTTTTGTGATCTTAGTTGCGTGTGGACAAAGATTCCCAACGTTCCAAGGCGGCCATCAACTCCTCATCAATGGCACCGTCGCGGGCATACAGTGTGGCGGCGCGTTGCGGGTCGCGGTTGTAGATGCTGCCGTCGGCCAGTTCAGCGCGCACGGTGGCTTGCTCTTGCTCCAGCTCGGTGATGCGGGCGGGCAGGGCATCCAATTCGCGCTGATCTTTGTAGCTGAGCTTGATCGGTGCGGGGCTGGGCGCGGCTGTCGGCGTGGGCGCAGGCTGCGGCGATGCAGCGGGCGCGGCTGCCTTGCCACCGGCTTTGACGGCGGCGGCGGCAATGGCTTGGCTGCGGGCGGATTGAATCAGCCAATCTTCTACGCTGCCTTCGTACTCGCGCCACTGGCCGGGGCCTTCGTGGGCGATGGTGCTGGTGACCACGTTGTCCAAGAAGGTGCGGTCATGGCTGACCAAGAACACGGTGCCGTCGTAGTTTTGCAGCAGGTCTTCTAATAGCTCTAGCGTGTCGATGTCCAAATCATTGGTGGGCTCGTCCAGCACCAGCACGTTGGCGGGGCGGGCAAACAAGCGTGCCAACAGCAGTCGGTTGCGTTCGCCGCCCGAGAGCGTGCGCACAGGCGCATTGGCGCGAGCGGGCGAGAACAAGAAGTCGCTCAAGTAGCTTTTGACGTGCTGGCGCTTGTTGCCAATCTCAATCCACTCGCTGCCGGGGCTGATGAAGTCTTCCAGCGTGGCGTTCAGGTCGAGCGCGTTGCGCATCTGGTCAAAGTAAGCGACTTGCAGATTCGCGCCTTGGCGTACTTTGCCGCTGTCGGCCTGCAATTCGCCCAAGATCATTTTCAGCAAGGTGCTTTTGCCTGCGCCGTTGGGGCCGATCAGGCCCACTTTGTCGCCGCGCAAGATGGTGGCGCTGAAGTTGTTGACGATGAGTTTGTCGCCAAAGCTTTTGCTGACCTCGGTCAGTTCAGCCACGATCTTGCCGGTGGGCACGCCCGAGGCCACATCCATATTGACGCGGCCCAGCGTGTCACGCCGTGCGGCGCGGTTGGCACGCAGTTGTTCCAGTCGGTTGATGCGGCCTTGCGCGCGAGTGCGGCGCGCTTCCACGCCCCGGCGAATCCAAACTTCTTCTTGCGCCAGCAGCTTGTCGGCCTTGGCTTGGATCACGGCTTCTTGCGCAAGCTGTTCTTCTTTTTGCAGTTGGTACTGACCGAAGTTGCCGGGGTAGGAGCGCAGTTGGCCGCGATCAAGTTCCACGATGCGCGTGGCAACTCTATCTAAGAATGAGCGGTCATGGGTGATGGTGATGATGCTGCCCTTGAAATCGATCAAGAGTTGCTCTAACCATTGAATAGAGTCCAAGTCCAAGTGGTTGGTGGGCTCGTCCAGCAGCAGCACGTCCGGCTGGGTGACCAGCGCTTGCGCCAATGCGACGCGCTTTTTAGTGCCGCCCGACAGCGCGCTGATGCGCAATTCAGGATCGAGGTGCAGACGGTGCAGGGTTTCTTCAACGCGTTGCTCCCAATTCCAGCCGTCGCGGGCTTCGATCGCGCTTTGCAGCGCATCGAGGTCGCCTTCACAACTGGTGTACTGATCAATCAACTTGATCAGCTCTTGCAAGCCCGCGCTCACTGATTCAAAGACGGTGTCGTCAGAGTTCAGCAGTGGCTCTTGGGCCACGAAAGCAATGCGCAGCCCTTGCTGCACTTGCATGGTGCCGTCGTCAGGGCGTTCCATGCCCCCCAAAATTTTGAGCAAGGAGGACTTGCCCGCCCCGTTGCGACCAATAAGACCGACGCGCTCGCTGCTCTCTAATGAGAAGCCAGTTTTGTCGAGGAGTGCCACGTGACCAAAGGCCAGTTGTGCATCTATAAGAGTGATGAGTGCCATGTGCACCGATTATCCCGTGACGCAGCCATCTGAGCACTTGATGGCGCATCGACACATAGATGGCAAAAAGTAGTGCTACAATCGCGCTCCCCAATACAACGGGTGCTTTAGACGGTTAAAGTTGATCAGTAGAAAAATTTCTACTGCATCGAAAGAAACAAAAAAATGTGCTACAGTAGAGGGCTTCGCTAGACGGAAATGCTAAAAAGCAAATCTGAATAGCAAACAAAAAGTCAAATAAATTTTGACAAGCACGCAAAAAGCGTGTTACAATAGAAAGCTCAGCTGATCACAGCAAGCTTCGCAAAGTAAGAAAAGACGAAAGTTGATTCTGCGATGCAAAAAGTTCGTTAACAATATACAGCCGATAAGCGTGGGCGTTTGAAGGCGATTGCCAAGTTCTTCGGAACTAAGTCTTAACTGACTTACAAACGCTCATGAAGTAAAAAAGATGTGAAAGTCAGAGATGATATTCACGTCGATTCCAATTTATGAGTTGCTCGAAAGAGCGAAAAAATCAAGATCGAACTATAGAGTTTGATCCTGGCTCAGATTGAACGCTGGCGGAATGCTTTACACATGCAAGTCGAACGGTAGAGGGGCAACCCTTGAGAGTGGCGAACGGGTGAGTAATATATCGGAACGTGCCCAGTCGTGGGGGATAACG
>CALMOI010000223.1 GCA_937871735.1 uncultured Comamonadaceae bacterium | reverse complement strand
CCACCATCACCAGGCAGCTCAGGGGGTAAAACACCTTGCGCCAGAACTCGATTTCGTAGCGCTGAGCAGTTTGGTTGTTGGCTTCCAAGTGGCGCTGGTACTGGAACAGGTCGATGGCTTTCATGCGCGCCGGGTTCAGCACAGCGGCGGAGACCATTTCGGCGCTCAATTCGGTGGCCCACTCGTAAGCGGGGATGCGGCTGCGAGTGACCGATGCTGGCGTGTTCGGCGCTGCTTTGTGCAGCTCGGTGCGGTTGGCGTTGTGCAAGATCCAGCCCTCGCGCGGACTGAAGCTGGCGGTGTCAGCCTCCACCCAAGCAGTGAGCGCGCCTTGCGGGTCAAATTCGTAGATGCGCACGCCGGTCATGTTGCCGTCAGCCGAGAGCGCGCGGACGTTGGCCGAGAAGGTGGCATTGGGTTGCTTTTCTTTCAGCCATGCGCCGGTTTGGCCCACGGTGATGCGGCCTTGGTAGCGGGCTTTGAGCAATTGGGCGGCGCGGTCGGCCATCGGGGCCACATAGTCGCCGACCACGAAGGTGGTGATGACGAACACCAAACCCAGCTTCAACAGCAGCTTGAGCGCCAGCCCCGGCCCGAGTCCGCTGGTGCGCAAAATCGTGAACTCTGAGCTTTGCGCCAAGCGCGCCATCACATACACACAGCCAATCAGCACGCAAATCGGCAGCAACTCGTACATGTGATTGGGAATCAGCAGCGCCGAATACAGCACGGCGTGCGTCAGTTGATAGCCTTGCTGCCCCAGTTGCGCCACGGCTGGCAACTCGTCGAGTAAGTCAAAGAAGAAGAACAGGGACAAAAACCCGATCAGCACAAACAGCACGGACGAGGCGATCTCCATGTAAATCAAACGGCGCATGGTTTTCATACAGCACTCCTGCGCACACCGCGCCACTGGAACACGCTGCGCAGCGAACCATTGTGGTGTCGCCATGTCAGCCAAGCCAGCCCCAGCAGCGTGGCCCCGCCATGCACCGTGAGCAAATAACCGCCCAGCGACATACGGCCCGTGGCGATCCAGCTTTGTCCCAAACTGGTCAGGTTGTTGTAGACCACGAAGGCCAGCAGCGCGAACACCAAATTGCCGCTGCGCCCGACGCGGGGGTTGACGCTGGACACCGCCAGCGCAATCAGCACCAAATTGATGGCGCTCAGCGACAGCCCCAAGCGCCAAGCCAGTTCGCCCAAATGCGGGCGGGTGGGATCTTGAATCAAGGTCAGCGTGGACAGCGCTTTGCTGGGGCCTTCGTCCTTGGTCTTCAGTGCATCGTCAGGCAGACGAATGCCGTAACTCTCGAAATCACTGATCTTCACGTCCAGACCGCCGGTTTTGGAGTTTTCCAGCCGTTGCCCGTGCTCCAGTAGCAAATAGCGGCTGTCTTGGATGAAGTCAATGCGTCCCGTGCGGGCGGTGATCAGCGAGTCGCCATCTTCATTGCGCAGGGAAATAAAGATGTTGCTGCCCGACTTTTTGTCATTCACGCCGTTGTCCATGAAGAACACGCGGCCGCCGTTGGCCGACTCTTGAAATTGGCCGGGCGCGACGCGGTCGATGTCGCCACGCTGTTCGTAGCGCACCTTCATGCTTTGGATTTGCTGATTCGTCCAAGGCCAAATCAGCATCGCCACGGCAGCCACGGCTAGCAGAATTGGCCATGAAAAACGGTACAGCGGCGCTAAAAACCCCGCCAAACCGCGCCCGCTGGAGAACCAAATCACCATTTCGCTGTCGGTGTACATGCGCGACAGCGTGGCAACAATGGAAATAAACAGGCTCAGCTCCAGCAGCGAGGGCATTTGCCCCAGCACCGTGAAGCCCACCACGATCACCACTTCAGACGGATTGATCATGCCGCGTGAGGCCTGACCCAAAGCGCGCACCAGCACGATGGTCATCACAATGGTGGCCAGCACCACCAAGGTGCCGCCAAAGCTGCGGGCCAGCTCTTTGCGTAGGGAAGAATGGAATAACATCAGTTTCAAGGAAAACGCAGATTATGAACTTTGAACTTATCACCCTGAATTGGGCCACCGCCGCCACCACTGACACCGAGGCCTTGCTGGTGCTGGTGCCTGACGCGGAGATCAGCGGCGCGGATGCGCTGTCGCAACTCATCACCGAAGCCCGTGCCAGCGGCGCGCTGGACAACAAGCCCGGCAAGCTGCTCAGCACATGGCGCGCGGCGGGCATCACCGCGCCGCGTTTGGTGCTGGTCAGCGTGGGCGAGGGCGCTGCTGCGGTGCGCAAGGCAGTGTTGACTGGCGTGGGTGCCATCAAGTCCACACCCGTGCAACGCCTGACGCTGTGCTTGCCGCCCGCCGCTAACGCTGCCGTGGTGCAAGCGGCAACGCAGGCTGTGGCTGAAGCCAGTTACGTCTACACCACCACCAAATCCAAGCCTGAGCCGCGCAGCCTCAAGCACATCACGCTGGCTGTGCCTGATGCGCTCACCGCCGAGCTGCAAACCAGTTTGGCGATTGCCGCCGCCACGGTGGCTGGCATTGAAACCGCCAAAGAATGGGCCAACCGCCCCGCCAACCACGCCACGCCCAAGCTGCTGGCCGATGCGGCGCGTTCGTTGGTCAAGAGCGCCAAAACCAGCAAGCTGCAATGCGAAGTGCTCGGCCCCAAAGAAGTCGCCGAGCTGCACATGGGCGCATTCATGGCCGTGGCCCAAGGCTCGGACGAGCCGCTGCGCTTCATTGAGCTGCGCTACAACGGCGCGGCCAAAAGCAGCGCGCCTGTGGTGCTGGTGGGCAAGGGCATCACGTTTGACTCGGGCGGTATCTCGATCAAGCCCTCGGCGGAAATGGACGAAATGAAGTTCGACATGTGCGGCGCGGCCAGCGTGCTGGGCGTGTTCCGTGCCTTGGCCGAACTCAAGCCCAAGCTGAACGTGGTGGGCCTGATCCCGGCCTGCGAAAACCTGCCCAGCAGCCGCGCCGTGAAACCCGGCGATGTCGTGACTAGCATGAGCGGCCAAACCATCGAAATTTTGAACACCGACGCTGAAGGCCGTTTGGTGCTGTGCGATGCGCTGACTTATGCCGCCAGCTTCAAGCCAGCCGCCGTCATCGACATCGCCACGTTGACCGGCGCGTGCATGGTCGCCTTGGGTGGCGTGCGCCACGGCCTGTTCAGCAGCAACGATGCGCTGGCCACCGCCTTGCAAGCCGCCGGTGAAGCCGCGCTCGACCCTTGCTGGCGCTTGCCCTTGGACGACGACTACGCCGAAGGTCTGAAGACTAATTTCGCCGATGTGGCCAACGTGGCCGGACGTGCAGGCGGTGCCATCACCGCCGCCAAGTTCTTGCAACGCTTTGCCGCTGACTTTGACTGGGCGCACTTGGACATCGCTGGTACGGCTTGGAAAAGCGGCGCAGCCAAAGGTGCCACAGGCCGCCCGGTGGCGCTGCTGCTGAGCTACTTGTTGGCCCGCGCCGCTTGAGCGCCACGCCCGCCATGAGTGTGGTGACTTTTCATGTGAACGTGCCCGATCCGCTGGCCTATGCGTGCCGACTGCTGCGCAAGGCCACCAGCTTGGGCTCGCGCATCACCGTGACGGGCGAGCTGGAGACGCTGCGCCGACTCGATAGCGTGTTGTGGACGTTTTCCCCGCTGGAGTTTGTGCCGCATTGCTGGGACTCTGCGCCCGAAGCTATGCGCAAAGCCTCGCCCGTGGTGCTGGCATCGGACTTGGCGCAATTGCCACCCGCATCAGCCGTGCTGCATCTGGGCGGTGCGTTGCCGCCGGTGCTGAATCAGCCAAGCGCGCCATTTGACAAAATCATCGAAGTGGTCGGGCAGGGCGCTCATCAGGTGCAACAGGCGCGGCTGCGTTGGCGTGCCTACCAAGCGCTAGGCCACACGGTGGTGCATCACGACTTGGCGCAAGCCGCTTGATTTCCCCCAAGGCATCTTTATGACCGACGCTTACCGCCCGCCGCCCCGCAATCCGCCCCGTTTTGTGCCCACGCTCACCGAAGTGGTGCCTCCCAGCGCCGTGACGCCGCCCACCGTGGCCCCGGAGTTGACGCAAGACATGCTGGAGCGCATGGTCGAGCAAGCCACCCGCCGCGCCAGCGAAGCCTTGATGCGCAAACTGCCCGAGATCTTGGCCGAAGTGCTGCAAGCGCAGCTGCCCAGTCTGAGCGAGCGCCTGAGCAAAGAGTTGGAAGCCAATGTGCTGCAAACGGTGCAAGCCTCGCTGGCACGTAACTTCCCGCAGCTCAAAATCACCTCGCCGGAGACGGCAGCGGGCGTTCCTATCGGTGGAACTTGGGTGGTGCGCCAACCCCCGCAGCCGAGCAAATTACTTGACTTGGGCGGAGATAACTGAGCTAGATGGGCGTCAGCCCTCTGGTTCGGGCCTGAAAATTGCGTTATCGTCCACCGCGTTGAGTCATTGAAATTCCCACCTCAACCTTTTTATTACCTGGAGATCCTCATGCAATTGAAGTTGAAACTGTCCGTAGTGGCCACCATGCTCGCATTTGCTGGTGCAGCCTCGGCCCAAGAAGTGGTCAAGATTGGCCACGTGGGCCCGACATCGGGTGGTATTGCCCACTTGGGTAAGGACAACGAATACGGTGCCAAGATGGCCATTGATGAACTCAATGCCAAGGGCGTGAAGATCGGCGGCAAGGCCGTCAAATTTGAACTGGTTGCCGAAGACGACGCTGGCGATCCCAAGCAAGGCACTGCTGCCGCTCAAAAGCTGGTTGACCAAAAGGTCAACGGCGTGGTCGGTCACTTGAACTCGGGCACTTCGATTCCTGCTTCCAAGATCTACAGCGACGCAGGCATTCCGCAAATTTCCCCGTCGTCCACCAACCCCAAGCTGACGCGCCAAGGCTACAAAACCACGTTCCGCGTGGTGGCTGACGATGTGCATCTGGGCGGCACTCTGGGCAAGTACGCCATCAACAACCTGAAGGGCAAGACCTTCGCCGTGATTGATGACCGTACCGCTTACGGTCAAGGCGTGGCT
>CALMOI010000222.1 GCA_937871735.1 uncultured Comamonadaceae bacterium | reverse complement strand
GCGAATGCGGTCGGCTTCAGCAAAGTTCTTGGCTTTTTTGGCGGCGGCGCGGGCGTCGATGTGGGCTTGGATTTCTGCCTCATCGACTTCTGCCCCTGCTTGTAAAAAGGACTTCGGAGACTGCTGAAGCAACCCCAAAACAGCCCCTAGTGAACGCAAAGCAACCACTTTCTCAAGAAGAAATTGCTGAAATGAACCTTGAGTTTGGGCAGACCAAGTACCCATCGTCAACTGACTGCACTGAGACCCAATATCACCCGCTAGGGTAAACAGTACAGATACTGCTCCGGGTGTATTGAAGTCGTGATTCATTTCATCTCTGAAAATATCTAGAAGATCCCCCGATCCCTTACTAAATTTCAACTCTGACAATGGCTTAGCTTGCGCAACAAGATCAAACGACTTCAACAATTTATCACCCGTATCAAGGGCAACATAAAGTCTGCGCAATGAATTACGGGCGTCGTTCAAATGCACGTCGCTGTAGTTCAGCCCGCTGCGGTAGTGGCTGCGCACCACGAAGAAGCGCACGGTTTCGGCATCAAATTCTTTGAGCACATCGCGGATGGTGAAGAAGTTGCCCAGGGATTTGGACATCTTCTCGTTATCGACGTTGATGAAGCCGTTGTGCATCCAAGTGCGGGCAAAGGGCTTGCCGCTCGCGCCTTCGCTTTGGGCGATTTCGTTTTCGTGGTGGGGGAACTGCAAGTCGGCACCGCCGCCGTGGATGTCAAAAGTCTCGCCGAGCAGCTCGCAGCTCATGGCCGAGCACTCGATGTGCCAGCCGGGGCGGCCTGCGCCGTAGTCGCTGTCCCATTTGACTTCGGCGGGCTCACTCTCTTTGGCCGACTTCCACAGCACAAAGTCCAGCGGATCGCCCTTGCCGTCCTGCACGGCGACGCGCTCACCGGCATTCAACTCGTCCAGCGACTTGCCCGAGAGCTTGCCGTAGCCGTCGAACTTGCGCACGGCGTAGTTCACGTCGCCGCTGCTGGCGCGGTAGGCTAGGCCGTTGTGCTCCAGCTTGGCGATCAGGCCCAGCATTTGGGGCACGTAGTCGGTGGCGCGGGGTTCGTGGTCGGGGCGGGCAATGCCCAAAGCGTCGGCGTCTTGGTGCAAGGCATCGATCATGCGGTCGGTGAGCTGGCGGATGGTTTCGCCGTTTTCCAGGGCGCGCTTGATGATCTTGTCGTCGATGTCGGTGATGTTGCGCACGTAGGTCACGCGCAAACCGCTGGCTTTGAGCCAACGCTGCACCACGTCAAACGCCACCATCGACCGGGCGTGGCCCAAGTGACACAGGTCATAGACCGTCATGCCGCAAACGTACATGCGAACATGGCCGGGTTCCAGGGGTGAAAAATCCTCCAGGGCACGCGTGAGCGTGTTGTAAATGCGCAAACTCATGAGGTGTGATGGTGCGGGTGGGGCGAAACAGGGACTGTCGCAGCCGGGATAGAAGAAGGCGGAATCAGAGTGTGGAACAAAGCCGCCACAGGCGAGCCGTGGGCCAGGTGGTCAGGAAAAAGACCCCCTCAGCTA
>CALMOI010000221.1 GCA_937871735.1 uncultured Comamonadaceae bacterium | reverse complement strand
ACAACATCCGCCGCGTGGCCGATGCGGGTGCCGACACCTTTGTGGCGGGCAGCGCCATCTTTGGCAAGCCGGACTACGCCACCGTCATCAACGCCATGCGCGCCGAATTGGCCCGCTGAAATTTGGCCGCCTAAAAAAGACTTGAAGCGCGGGGTGGTGTTGGTGATGATCTGAACCAGGAGGTTCGTCATGCACACCACCCCAGAGCGTCCGTTTCAGCAGTTTTTAGAGGGCGGGCCGATGGCGCGCGCGGTACTGCGCGCCTCGGTTGCGGTGCTGACGCGCCGCCCTGAAACCGAGTTGCTGCCGCCGCTGCTGGCGCAAGCGCGGCTCAGCCCCGCGCAAACCGATGCCACGCTGGCGCTGGCGCGGCAGTTGGCCCAGCGTCTGCGCCAACACAAGCATGTGGGGCTGCGCGCTGGTCTGGCGCAAGAGCTGTTGCAGGAGTATTCGCTGTCGTCCGAAGAGGGCGTGGCCTTGATGTGCTTGGCCGAAGCGCTGCTGCGCATTCCCGACCCCGCCACCCGCGACGCACTGATCCGCGACAAGATTCGCCAAGGCCGTTGGGCGCGGCACTTGGGGCACAGCTCCTCGCTGTTTGTGAACGCCGCCACTTGGGGGCTGATGCTGACCGGCGGGCTGGTCGCGCCGCACCACGAGGCCAGCTTGGCCCACACGCTCTGGCGCTTGATTGACCGGGGCGGCGAGCCGCTGGTGCGCGCCGCCGTGCATCAAGCCATCCGCTTGCTGGGCGAGCAGTTTGTGATGGGGCAAACCATCACCCAAGCGCTGACCCGCGCCGCCGAGGGCGAAGCGCACGGCTTTCGCTATTCGTTTGACATGCTGGGCGAGGCCGCACTCACCGCTGCTGATGCGCGGCGCTACCAAAGCGCTTATGCCCAAGCCATCCACGCCATCGGTCAAGCCAGTGCGGGGCGGGGCGTGTACCGGGGGCCGGGCATTTCGATCAAGCTGTCGGCGCTGCACCCGCGCTACAGCCGCGCCCAGTGGCCGCGTGTGATGGGCGAGCTGTACCCCGCGCTGCTGCATTTGGTGCAACTGGCCCGGCGCTATGACATCGGCATCAATTTGGACGCGGAAGAATCAGAGCGCTTGGACTTGTCGCTCGATTTGCTCGACAAGCTGTGCAACGAACCGGCGCTGGCGGGCTGGAACGGCATTGGCTTTGTGGTGCAGGCTTACCAAAAGCGCGCTCCGCAAGTGGTGGCGCATTTGATTGAGCAAGCCCGGCGCACCCGCCACCGGCTGATGGTGCGCTTGGTCAAAGGCGCGTACTGGGACAGTGAAATCAAGCGCGCCCAGATCGACGGCTTGAGCGGCTACCCGGTCTATACCCGCAAGGCGTACACCGACGTGGCCTATCTGGCCTGCGCCCGCAAGTTGTTGAGCGCGCCTGATGCCATCTACCCGCAGTTCGCCACCCACAACGCGCAAACCTTGGCCGCGATTTACCACGCAGCCGACCCCAGCGCTTACACCCCGCACCAGTACGAGTTTCAGTGCCTGCACGGCATGGGCGAGGCGCTGTATGAGCTGGTGGTCGGCCCCGAAGCCAAAGGGCGGCTCAATCGCATTTGCCGCGTCTACGCCCCGGTGGGTGCGCACGACACGCTGCTGGCCTACTTGGTGCGCCGTCTGCTGGAAAACGGAGCCAACAGCTCTTTCGTGCATCGGCTGGCCGATGCGGCGCTGGACATCGACAGCTTGGTGGAAGACCCGGTTAGCACCGTGCTGTGCTTGGCGGCGCAAGATGGGCGCGTGGGTCTGCCCCATCCGCAGATTCCGCTGCCGGTTGCGTTGTATGGAGCGCAGCGCTTGAACTCGCTGGGGCTGGATTTGAATGACGACGCGCAGCTCCAGCACCTGTGGGACGGCTTGCGCGTTCACGTCGGAACGTCCTGCTATGCCAGCCCGCTGCTGGCCGCAGAGCAAGCGCCGCAAGCGCTGCCCGGCTTGCGCTACAACCCCTCAGACCGGCGTGATCCGCTAGGGCTGGTACACGACGCCACCGCCGCTGAAGTTGAATTGGCGCTCAGTGCCGCCGCCCTGCACGCGCCGCGTTGGGCTGCAACCCCCGCCGCCGAGCGCGCCGCCTGCCTGCTGCGCGCCGCTGATCTGCTGCAAGTGGACCAAACGCGGCTGCTGGCCTTGCTGATCCGCGAGGCGGGCAAAACCTGCGCCAACGCCTTGGCCGAGCTGCGCGAAGCCATCGACAGCCTGCGCTACAGCGCCGCTCACATCCGCACCATGCCTGAAGTCGAGGCACAGTGGCATCGACCGCTGGGCATGGTGGTGTGCATCAGCCCGTGGAATTTTCCGCTGGCGATTTTTGTGGGGCAGGTGGGCGCAGCTTTGGCGGCGGGCAATGTGGTGCTGGCCAAACCGGCGGAGCAAACCCCGTTCATCGCCTTTGAAGCGGTGCGATTGCTGCGCCGCGCTGGTGTGCCAACTGGGGCGCTGCAACTGCTGCCCGGCGCTGGCCCGCGCATTGGCGGGCAACTGGTGACCGACAGCCGGGTGCAGGGCGTGCTGTTCACTGGCTCACACGCGGTAGCCAGCCACATTCAGCGGCAACTGGCGGGTCGGCTGGACGCGCACGGCCAGCCCATCACCT
>CALMOI010000220.1 GCA_937871735.1 uncultured Comamonadaceae bacterium | reverse complement strand
CACCATGACCACCCAGCGCGATGCGGCTGATGCGCTCACGGTGCAAACCCAGCTCAAGCAGGCGCTGGACGCGGCCTTGTCTGAGGCCAAGAAAGCATCGGCGGCGGGGCAGTTGGAGCTGCGCACAGGCAATTTCAGCCTGTACCCGCGCTACGGACGCGACGGCAAGATCAACGGCTGGCAAGGCGGCACGGAGCTGGTGCTAGAAGGGCGCGACTTTGCGCGCATCAGCGCCACGGCGGGCAAGATTCAGACGCTGACGTTGGGTCAAGTCACGTTCCGGTTGAGCCGAGAGCGCAAAGATCAAGTCGAGGGAGAGGCGCAAGCGCAAGCCATTGCCCGTTTCAAAACCAAGGCGCAAGACGTGGCGCAGGCGTTTGGTTGGAGCGGTTACACGCTGGGAGAGATTGCCATCAACACCGGTGGCGATGCGGAGTCTTTTCAGCCGCGCGCCGTGATGATGAGCGCCAAGGCGATGGCCTCGGATGCGCCCGTGCCGGTCGAGGCTGGGCGCAGCACCGTGCAGGTGACGGTGTCGGGCACGGTGCAGTTGCGCTGAACTGGGCCACCGTGCCGGGGCTGGCGGATGCGTTTACTGCGCCGTCCAGCCGCCGTCCATGTTCCATGCCACGCCGCGCACGTTGTTGCCAGCGGGCGAGCAAAAGAACACCGCCAGCGCGCCCAATTCTTCGGGCGTGGTGAACTGCATTGACGGCTCTTTTTCGCCCAGCAGCAGCTTGGTGGCTTCTTCATTGGAGATGCCCAAAGCGGCTGCTTTGGCATCCACTTGCTTTTGCACCAGTGGGGTCAGCACCCAGCCGGGGCAAATGGCGTTGCAGGTCACGCCGGTGGTGGCGTTTTCTAAGGCGGTGACTTTGGTCAAACCGACCACACCATGCTTGGCGGCCACATAAGCACTCTTTTGCGCCGAACCGACCAAGCCGTGAATAGAAGCCACGTTGATGATGCGGCCCCAGTTCGCCGCTTGCATGGCGGGCAGCGCCAAGCGCGTGGCGTGGAAGGCGCTGGACAAGTTGATGGCGATGATCGAGTCCCAGCGTTCAACCGGGAAATTTTCAATCGCCGCCACGTGCTGAATGCCCGCGTTGTTGACCAAGATGTCCACGGGGCCAAATTCGGCGGCGGCGTAAGCCATCATGGCTTCGATCTCGGCGGGCTTGCTCATGTCCGCGCCGTGGTAGCCCACGCGCACGCCCAGTGCCGCGACTTCGGCCTTAGGGCCGTCCACATCGCCAAAACCATTGAGCACAATGTTCGCCCCTTCGCGGGCCAACGCCAGGGCAATGCCCAGACCAATACCGCTGGTAGATCCCGTGACCAGGGCAGTTTTGCCTTTCAGCATGATGAGTTCTCCGTATGAATTACGATGCAGACCAGCCATTATCGAACCCCCATTGCACCATGATTGAACCTACGCTGAATTACGTACCCTGTCCCGATGCCACCGGCTCGCACCGCATGGCCTATTGGCAGTGGGGCGATGCGGGTGCTGCGCATGTCGTGGTCTGCGTGCATGGACTGTCCCGTCAAGGGCGAGACTTTGATGTGGTCGCCCAAGCCTTGGTGGCGCGAGCTGGCGGCGCGCTGCGCGTGGTCTGCCCGGACGTGGTGGGCCGAGGCCGCAGCGACTGGCTGACCGAGCCTATGGGCTACCAAATCCCGCAATATGCTGCCGACATGCTGGCCTTGCTGGCCCAGTTGCAGCAGCAAGCGCCCATCACCACCCTCGATTGGGTTGGCACCAGCATGGGTGGCTTGATTGGCATGGTGATTTGCGGTCAACCCGGCTTGCCGCTGCCCGTGCCCGTGCGCCGTTTGGTGCTGAACGATGTCGGCCCGGTGATCGAGTGGACGGCGCTGGCCCGCATCGGTGACTACTTGGGCCACACCGGCCACTTCGCCAGCGTGGACGAAGCCGCTGTGGCCATGCGCATCATTTCTGAAACCTTTGGCCCGCACACGCCCGAAGAGTGGTTGGCGCTGTCGCGCCCCATGCTGCGCGAGTTGCCCGACGGCGGCTGCACCTTGCACTATGACCCGGCCATTGCCGTGCCATTTCGCACTGTCACGCCCGAGTCCACATCGCAAGGTGAAGCGGCGCTGTGGGGCTTGTATGACGCCATCACCTGCCAAACGCTGCTGCTGCGCGGGTTGCGCTCAGACTTGCTGTCCGCCGACACCGCGCAGCGCATGGGCGAGCGCGGCCCGCGCGCCCAGTTGGCCGAATTTGCTGGCGTAGGCCATGCGCCCACGCTGGTCGCCGCAGACCAAGTGGCCGTGGTGACGGATTTCTTATCAGCGGCATGAACCGGGTGCGTTGATGAAAAGCTCACTTATCGCCAGTGATGCGGCGTTACCCGCCAACCCGCACTTCGCCCCGCACGCCGATCTGCCCGAACCCGTGCCGCAACTGATTGCGGCCACCGCTGAGGGCTTGCCCCATGTGGCCGGTGCGCTGGCCCGTGCCCGCGCCTTCGCTGAACCGCTGATTGGCGACGAAACCCTGGACACCGGCGAAAACAAAATGGCCCACGCCGATGCGATGGCCTCCATCTTGCGCACCATCGGCGGCTCCGAGGCCATGCAGGCGGCGGGTTATTTGGTCTATGCCGGTGAGCATTTGACCGATCCGCAAGAAGTCATCACCAAAGCCTTTGGCGAAAGCTTTGCGACGCTGGCCGTCGAAACCACCAAGCTGGTGCGGGTGCAGCGCCTGTCGCGTGATGCACGCAGCGACGCCCAGTTGGTGGACGACCCCAAACTGCACACAGAAAACATCCGCAAGATGCTGCTGGCTTTCAGCCGCGACTTGCGCGTGGTGATGTTGCGGCTGGCTTCGCGCTTGCAGACCTTGCGCTACTACGCCGCCAGCCGCCGCCCGGTGTCGCCCAGCTTGGCGCGTGAATCTTTGCATGTGTTTGCGCCCTTGGCCAACCGGCTGGGTATTTGGCAAATCAAATGGGAAATGGAAGATTTGTCCTTCCGCTTCCTGGAGCCTGAGACTTACAAGCAAGTGGCCAAGCTGCTCGATGAAAAGCGCACCCAGCGCGAAATCGACATGGAGCGCGTGCGCACTGAGCTGGCTGCGCAACTGCAAGCCCAAGGCGTGCATGCCACGGTGCAAGGGCGGCCCAAGCACATCTACAGCATCGTGCGCAAAATGCGCGGCAAGTCGCTGGACTTTGACCGGGTGTTTGACATCCGCGCCCTGCGCGTGGTCGTGCCCACGGTGGCCGATTGCTACGCCACGCTGAGCTGGGTGCATGAGTGCTACATCCCCATCGCCAGCGAGTTTGACGACTACATCGCCCGGCCCAAGCCCAATGGCTACCAATCGCTGCACACCGTGGTGCGCGACCAAAGCGGCAAGCCGATTGAAATCCAGATTCGCACCCAAGCCATGCACGACCACGCTGAGCACGGAGTGGCGGCGCATTGGGCCTACAAAGAAGCGGGCACCAAGGGTTACGCCGGGGTGAGTGCCAGCGGTCAGTACGACGCCAAAATCGCCGTGCTGCGCCAGTTGCTGGCCTGGGAGCGCGATTTGTCGGGCGCGGCCAACAAGCAAGGTTTGTTTGACGACCGCATCTACGTGCTCACGCCCGATGCCGCCATCGTCGAGCTGCCGCAAGGCGCGACGGCGGTGGACTTTGCCTACACCGTCCACACCACGCTGGGCCACCGCTGCCGCGGCGCACGCGTCGATGGCGCGATGGTGTCGCTCAACACGCCGCTGCAAAACGGCCAGACGGTAGAAATCACGGCAGCGAAAGAAGGCGGCCCGTCACGCGACTGGCTCAATGCCGAGCTGGGTTATTTGGTCAGCCACCGTGCCCGCGCCAAAGTCCGGGCGTGGTTCAACGCGCAAATCACCCACGAAACCATTGCGCGAGGCCGCGAAGCCGTCGAAAAGCTGCTGCAACGCGAAGGTAAAACGGCCACCAAGCTCGATGATTTGGCGACGCAACTGGGCTTCAAATCAGCCGATGCGCTGTTTGAAGTCGTTGGCAAGGACGAGTTTTCGCTGCGCAACATTGAAATCGTGCTCAAGCCGCCGGTGCCGGTGCTCCAGCCCGATGACTATT
>CALMOI010000219.1 GCA_937871735.1 uncultured Comamonadaceae bacterium | reverse complement strand
CGATGCGGTGGCGGGCAAACCGTGCGGCAGCAGTTCGGTGGCCAGCGCCCACAAGGTGCGCTCGTTGGCGGCAACGGACAAGTCTTCGCCAAAGCCCAAGGCCCGCGTCAGCACGCGTTTGACGTTGCCGTCCAAAATCGCCACCCGCTCGCCAAAGCAAAAGGCGGCGACGGCGGCTGAGGTTGAGCGGCCTATGCCCGGCAGCGTTTGCAATTCAGCAGCGGTGCGGGGAAATTGCCCGGCAAAGCGGTCGCGCACATCTTGGGCGCAGCGGTGCAGATTGCGAGCGCGGCTGTAGTAGCCCAAGCCGCTCCACAGCGCGAGCACATCGTCCAGCGGCGCTTGGGCCAAGCTGAGCACATCTGGGAAGCGTTGCAAAAATCGCTCGTAGTAGCCCAGCACGGTGGCAACTTGCGTCTGCTGCAACATGATTTCAGACAGCCAGACCCGGTACGGATCACGGCTTTGCTGCCACGGCAGGCTGTGGCGGCCACACTGCTGCTGCCACTGCACCACGCGCAGGGCCAAATCAGCGGGCAACGCCGTCATGCAGTAGCAACGAAGTCGGGCGCGGGCTTGCGAATGAACTGCGACACCAACTCTTGCAGGCGAGTGTCCAGTTGAAGCAAGGTGTCTTCTTGAAGCTTGATTTCATCAATGCGATCGTCCAAACCGCCTGCGGCTTGCTGGATGCGCTCAATGGCTTCAATACGGCGGTCAAAGTTACGACGACGCTCGCGCAACTGCACGTCCAACTGCGCCATCGCGGTTTTGTTCCACATTTCGATGTCGGTTTGCAGGGCTTCAAACACCGAGCGAACCCGCGTGGCCAGCGCTCGCACCAGCCGCTCAGAAAACTCTGCTTGGGCCAGTTTGATGGCATTCCCCACGGCCAGATACTGCACATGATTGCGCTCAGTACCTTCCAAATCAACCAAGGGGCGGGTCATTTCCGGGGCTTTGGGCACTTGCAACGAGAAGCCAAATTCGGTGTTCAACTCAGTGAAGGTGCCGCGCAGCATGGCGTCAATCTCACTGCTCAGACCTTGTACTTTTTGCAAAATCGCACGCAAGCTGTCAAAGGTCTGGCTGTAGGCTTTTTTGACCCCGAATTTGATGCCGGACTGACGCAGTGTCGTGTTCAGCAAGGCAAATTCATTTTTCAGGGTACTGACGCTCAGCAGCTCAAACACTTCTTGCAGCAGCTTGTTGTGGATGGAGCGCACGGCATGAATGCGTGCGCCGCTGCGGGAAAACTCAGACTGTTCTTGCTCAATGCGCAAGCGCATTTGCCGAATCACGGTGGCATTTTTGCCATGCAAGCCTTTGAGCTCTTGCATTTGCTCGGTCAAATCGCGGCGGCGGGAGTTCATCACGCGCTCAGCCTCGGCGCGCAGCTCGCTCACGCCAGCCATGACGGCGGTTTGCAAGATGTGCTGACGGTGGCCCAGCAGACCATCGGCCAAGGCTTGCTCCAACTCGGGCAGGCGGCTGGCTTGCAGCAGCTCAGCATCGCCAGTGACTTTGGCCAACAAGCCTTTTTGCGCCGACACCGGGATCACCTGCGACTGCGGCAGTCCCAAAATTTCGGCAGAGGTGGCACGCTGACGGTCAATTTGCGCCTGCACTTGCGCCGGGGTGCTCAAGGCATCCCACATG
>CALMOI010000218.1 GCA_937871735.1 uncultured Comamonadaceae bacterium | reverse complement strand
ATTGGCCGCACACGCCGTTCGTGCTGACGGCCAGCACATCGCCCTCGCCGACTTGCGCCATCAGCCGCTGCTGGCCGTGGCGGGCATCGCCCGACCCGAGGCGTTTTTCAGCATGTTGCGCGATCAAGGTTTGACCTTGGCGCAAACCCAGTCGCTGCCCGATCACTACGACTACGCCGACTGGCAAACCCCGAATAACCACGCAGGCACCGCACCGCTCACACTGGTCTGCACCGAAAAAGATGCTGCCAAACTCTGGGCGCACCAGCCCCAAGCATGGGCCGTGCCGCTGCAATTGACACCCGAGGCGGGGTTTTTCACAGCGCTAGATCAGCAATTGGCGCGGCTATCATCGCGGCATGGACACCAAACTGCTTGAACTGCTGGTCTGCCCCGTCACCAAAGGGCCGCTGGACTTTGACCGTACCCACCAAGAACTGCTCTCGCGCAGCGCTCGCCTGGCCTACCCGGTGCGCGATGGCATTCCCGTGCTGCTGGAAAACGAGGCCCGCACCCTGAGCGACGAAGAGCTCGCCGCCCTGCCCCCGCGCACGCCGCTGGTCTGAACGCTCCGAGCCGCCCATGAGCCTCACTCCCGAAGGCGTTGCCACGCCCGAATTCACCGTGCTGATTCCGGCACGCTTGGCCTCGACCCGCTTGCCCAACAAACCCTTGGCCGACTTGGGTGGCGCACCGATGGTGGTGCGCGTGGCGCAGCGAGCACAGCAAAGTCGCGCCACCCGCTGCGTGGTGGCCGCCGACAGCCCGACCATCTTGCAAGCCTGCGCGCAACACGGCATTGCCGCCGTGCTGACGCGTCCAGATCACCCCTCAGGCAGCGACCGGCTGGCCGAAGCCTGCGACCAACTGGGCCTGCGTGACGACGACATCGTGGTCAACGTGCAAGGCGATGAACCGCTGATTGACCCGACATTGATTGATGCCGTCGCCCAACTGCTGGCCGCACACCCCAACGCCAGCATGAGCACCGCCGCCCACGCCATCGACAGCGTGGCGGACTTCGTGAATCCGAACGTGGTCAAGGTGGTGCTGGATGCACAGCAAATGGCGCTGTACTTCAGCCGTGCGCCTATGCCTTGGTGGCGCGATGGCAATGTGCAAGGCATTACCGCCTTGCCGCAACCCGCGCCGCTGCGCCATATCGGCATCTATGGCTACCGGGTGGGGTTTTTGCGCCAATTCCCAACGCTACCGCAAGCGCCGCTGGAAATACTTGAAGCGCTAGAGCAACTGCGGGCGCTGTGGCACGGCCACCGTATCGCGGTTCACATCACCGAACAAGCGCCGGGCCCCGGTGTCGATACGCCCGAAGATTTGGCCCGCGTGCGCCTGCTGTTTCCAGCCTGAATTAGGCTCCAAAACCAAGGGCTTACGCTTACACAAGCGTAAGCTAGGTGCGTGCTGTTGCGTGCTATTCTTAACAACTATCAAGCATGACGGAGCGGCCGCCGGCCCCGCCAGCCGTGCTACTGAATTCCAATCCATCCGAGGACATCCATGAAACTCATCCTGCTGGGCGCACCGGGCGCAGGCAAAGGCACACAAGCCACCTTCATCTGCCAAAAATATGGCATTCCCCAGATCTCGACCGGCGACATGCTGCGCGCCGCTGTCAAGGCGGGCACTCCCTTGGGCCTGCAAGCCAAGGCCGTGATGGAGTCTGGCGGTTTGGTCAGCGATGACCTGATCATCAACTTGGTCAAAGAGCGCATCGCTCAGGCTGACTGTGCCAATGGTTTCTTGTTTGACGGCTTCCCGCGCACCATTCCGCAAGCCGATGCCATGAAGGCCGCTGGCGTGAAGCTCGATTACGTGCTGGAAATCGATGTGCCGTTTGAAGCCATCATTGAACGCATGAGCGGTCGCCGCTCGCACCCGGGTTCGGGCCGCACTTACCACGTCAAGTTCAACCCGCCCAAGGTTGAAGGCGTGGACGACGTGACCGGCGAGCCGCTGGTGCAACGCCCTGACGATCAAGAAGAAACCGTCAAAAAGCGCTTGGAAGTCTACAGCGCGCAAACCCGCCCGCTGGTGGACTACTACAGCAACTGGGCCGCTGCCGAAGCCGACGCTGCCCCCAAGTACCGCGCCATCAGCGGTACTGGCTCGGTGGACGACATCACCACCCGCGCTTTCGCAGCTCTGTCTGCCTGATCGCTGATTGGTCAGCGGCTGCGCGCCGCTGAATGCTGATCGCTCAACGCCCCGTTCTTCGGGGCGTTTTGCATGGTGCGCTCATTCAGCCTCGGCCAACAGCGCCAGCATCAGCGCGATGCGGGCTTTCACAGGGCTGAGCCCTTCTGCCTCGGGCAAGTGGATGCCCGTCCAGGCATCACCGGCATGGCGCAGCACGCGGCCTTGGGCGCAGCGGCTGGCGCGCCAAACCCACACGCCCGCAGCTTGGGCGCGCTCCAGCGCTGACAGCAATCGCTGGTGTACGGTGCCGTTGCCGGTGCCCGCAACCACCAGTCCCCGCACACCGTCTTGCACCAGCAAATCAACCACGCGCCCATCCGCATCGGCGTGGCTGGTGATCACATCGACACGCGGCAGCTCATGCGCTTGCGCCAAACGGGGCCATAAATGCGGCCATAAAGCACTGATGTCCGCCTGAGCCAATGGTGGCGAGCGCAGCCAACGCAGCGCGCCTTCTTCGATGTAGGCCAGCGGCCCGGCATCGCCGGAATCAAAAGCATCCACGCGGTAGGGATGGCGCTTGCACACCTCGCGGGCACTGTGCAG
>CALMOI010000217.1 GCA_937871735.1 uncultured Comamonadaceae bacterium | reverse complement strand
CTGGTTTGCCGAAGGCCACTCCAGCCAAGACATCGCCACCGCCCTGAACCTGAGCCGCAAGACCGTGGCCAACTACCAGACCCAGATCAAAGACAAGCTGGGCGTCAGCACCAGCGCGGCCCTGGTTCACATCGCGCTGCGGCACGGGGTGGTCAAGCCGCCGGGCTAGGCGAAAGTCGGGATTTTTTCCCTACCCCCGGGGCAAGGCGATACCTAGGATGCATACATCTTGACATTCCCTGCCTGCGAGACCCCGATGTCCACCACGCCTTACCGCCTCAACACCTTGCTGCGCGCCCTGCTGATGGGTGGCGTTCTGACCCATCTGCACACCGGCATGGCCCAGACCAGCCCCACTGCGCCCGAGACCCTGAACACCGTCACCATCATCGGCACCACGCCGCTGCCCGGCACGGGCCTGAGCAAACAGCAGATTGCCGCCCCAGTGCAAACCGCCACAGGCGACCAAATCAACGACAGCCGCGCCCTGGACTTGACCGACTTCATCAACCAGCGCCTGGGCAGCGTCTACATCAACGAAACCCAAGGCAACGCCTACCAGCCGGATGTGAACTACCGGGGCTACACCGCCTCGCCCGTGTTGGGCACGGCGCAGGGCCTGTCGGTCTACATGGACGGGGTGCGCATGAACCAGCCCTTTGGCGACGTGATGAGCTGGGACTTGGTGCCCCGCTCCGCCATCGGCGGGCTGACGCTGGTGCCCGGCTCCAACCCGCTGTTCGGCCTGAACACCCTGGGCGGCGCATTGGCCATCGAAACCAAAGACGGACTGGCTTGGCCCGGCACCTCGGTGCAGATGACCTACGGCTCGCACGCCCAGCGCAACATCGAAGTCGAACACGGCGGCAGCAACGACAAGGGCCTGCACTGGTACCTGACCAGCAACCTCGCCCGCGACAGCGGCTGGCGCGACGACTCGCCCTCCGATGTCAAACAGCTTTTTGGCAAGCTCGGCTGGCAAGACGGCGGCAGCCAGCTCAACCTGACCCTCTCGCACGCCCACAACGCGCTGCAAGGCAACGGCCTGCAAGAGCAGCGCATGCTCGATAAAGACTGGCGCAGCGTCTACACCAAGCCCGACACCACCGAAAACCGCTCCACGCTGCTGAATTTGTCGGGCCAGCGCGAGCTGGTGGGCGGCGCGGTGCTGTCGGGCAACGCCTATTACCGGCGCATCCGCACCAGCACCGTCAACGGCGACATCAACGAAGGCTCGCTCGATCAAAGCGTCTACCAACCCAATGCCGCCGAGCAGGCAGCCCTGACGGCAGCGGGCTACAGCGGTTTTCCGACCAGCGGAGCCAACGCCAGCAACACGCCCTTTCCGTCTTGGCGCTGCATCGCCCAGGCGTTGCTGAATGACGAGCCCGGAGAAAAGTGCAACGGCCTCATCAACCGCAGCAACACCCGGCAATCCAACTACGGCCTGTCGGGCCAGATGACTTGGCGCGACCCGCTGGCCGGCTACCCCAACCAATTCACCCTGGGCGCGGCCTACGACATCAGCCATGTGAGCTTTGACCAATCAACCCAGTTGGGCTACCTCAACCCAGACCGCAGCGTGACCGGCGTCAACGCCTATGCCGATGGCGTGACCGGCGGCAATGTGGACGGCGAACCGCTGGACAACCGCGTCAACCTGAGCGGCCGCACCCGCGTCGCCAGCTTGTACGCCACCAACACCGTCACGCTTGATGGCCGCTGGCATCTGACCACCTCGGGCCGCTACGACCACAGCGTGGTGCGCAACACCGACCACATCAACCCCAGCGGAGCCAGCTCGCTCAGCGGCGAACACCACTTTGGTCGCCTGAACCCCGCACTGGGCCTCACCTTTGCCCCCTCCAAAACCTTGACCGCTTACGCAGGCTACAACCAAGGCAGCCGCGCCCCCAGCACCATCGAACTGGGTTGCGCCAACCCTGACCAACCCTGCAAGCTGCCCAACGCGATGGCCGGCGACCCGCCGCTCAAGCAAGTCGTCACCCAGACTTTCGAGGCCGGGTTGCGCGGCAAGGCCGCAGGCGATCTGGAGTGGAGCGCAGGCGTCTTCCGTGCCGACAACCGCAACGACATCCAGTTCGTGGCCGATGACCAATCGGGCTACGGCTACTTCAAGAACTTTGGCAAAACCCGCCGCCAAGGCATTGAGCTGGGCTTGAGCGGCAAAAGCAGCCGCCTGAGCTGGAGCGCCAACCTGACGCTGCAAGACGCCACCTACCAAAGCGGCGAAACCTTCAACGGCTCCGGCAACAGCAGCAACTCCAGCGCCGCCGCAGGCTCGCCCGGCGTGGACGGCACCATCACCGTGCGCCCCGGCAACCACATTCCGCTGGTGCCGCAGCAAATCCTGAAGCTCAACGCCGCCTACCGCGTCAGCGGCAACCTGAGCTTGGGAGCCACATTGATCAGTCAAGGCAGCATGTACGCACGCGGCAACGAAAACAACGCTCACCAAGCTGACGGCGTGTATTACCTGGGCTCGGGCAAGACCCAAGCGTTCACCGTGCTCAACGTCAGCGCCACCTATTTGCCGACCCCGCAACTGGAGCTGTTCGTCAAGGTCAACAATCTGCTGGACACGCGCTACACCACTTCGGCCCAACTGGGCCCCACCGGGTTTGATGCCAACGGCAACTTCGTCGCTCGCCCCTTCGGCAAAGTCGGCAGCGACTACCCCGTGCGCCACGCCACCTTCTACGCCCCCGGAGCCGAACGCGCCGTGCTGCTGGGCGTGAAGTACTACTTCGACAAGCCCAGCCGCTGAGGGTCATCCGCCCCGCCCGGCCCCAGACGCGGCTTGCACCAGCGCCCCCAGCCGCGCCACGCCCACGGGCGGCTCGGTCAGCCAGGGTAGCGCGTAGGTGGGCGCGTGGCTTGCGTCACAAAGCCGGGGACGGGGGTTGGATGGGTGTTCATCCGT
>CALMOI010000216.1 GCA_937871735.1 uncultured Comamonadaceae bacterium | reverse complement strand
AGCTGCCATCGCGGCCATGAACCCCGATGACAGAGAAATGCTGCAAATGCAGATGGGGCCAGACACCGCCCGCCTGAAGCCCGAGCATTTCATTGCCCATATGTTTGGCCGCCAGAACGCCCCCGAATTTGCCAAACTGTTTGACGACACGCTGCGCGACATTGCCATCACCAACAACGACATTTTTGCCGTCAAAACCGATGGCGGCGCCAAAATCACGCTGTTTGACCGGGTCAGCGAATTCATCACTGACACCTCCAAGCGCGACGCGTTTTGCCGCGCCATCATCAACAAGCTGGGCGACTTCAGCTTTGAGCGCATCTTTAGCGAGAAGTACGACTTCTACGCCGCAATATTTGAATACCTTATCAAGGACTACAACAAAGACAGCGGCGGCAAATATGCCGAGTACTACACCCCGCACGCCGTGGCCAAAATCATGGCTGCCATCCTCGTGCCTGAAAATGTGCGCGGCAAAATCAACAACGTGAGCTGCTACGACCCATCGGCGGGCTCCGGCACACTGCTCATGAATATCGCCCACGCCATTGGCGAGCAGCGCTGCACCATCTTCTCGCAAGACATCTCGCAGAAATCATCCAGCCTGCTGCGCCTGAACCTGATTCTGAACAATCTGGTTCACTCCATCCCCAACGTCATCCAGGGCAACACCGTACTCCACCCCTACCACCGGGATGGCAAAGCACTCAAGAAGTTTGACTACATCGTCAGCAATCCACCGTTCAAGATGGATTTCTCCGATTTCAGGAATGAGCTGGACACCAAAGAGCACCACGAACGTTTTTTTGCCGGGGTGCCCAACATCCCCAAACAGGCCGTGGACAAGATGGCCATTTACCAGCTCTTCTTGCAGCACATCATTTATTCGCTCAAGCCCGGCGGCAAAGCGGCCGTGGTGGTGCCCACTGGCTTCATCACCGCGCAAAGCGGCATCGACAAAGGCATCCCCCAGCATCCCGTCGCCACCAGAATCTTGCCCGGCGTGCTCTCCACGCCCACCCACCTCCTCCCCACCACCGGCACCAATGTGTCCATCTTGTTTATTGATGCGTCTAACAAGGCCGACGTGGTGCTGATCGACGCTTCCAATCTGGGCACCAAGGTCAAAGACGGCAAGAACCAGAAAACCCTGCTTTCAACGGAAGAGGAAGACCGCATCATCGCCACCTTCAACCGCAAAGAGGCGGTGGAAGATTTCTCGGTGGTGGTCAGCTATGACGACATCGCCGCCAAGAATTACAGCTTGAGCGCCGGGCAGTATTTCGAGGTCAAGATCGAATACAGCGACCTGACGCCGGCGCAGTTCGCTGAAAAGATGCAGGGCTTTACTGACAGACTGGATGCGCTGTTCGCCGAAGCTGGGGGGCTGGAACAGGAGATCAAGAAGCAGCTGGCGGGAGTGGTTCTGAATGGATAAATTCATGACCACTATTGGACAAGTTGCCGAACTTTTTGATGGGCCGCATGCCACACCTGTAAAGACAGATGACGGGCCAATTTTCTTGAGCATTTCCAGCTTGGAAAGCGGGCGGCTTGATCTATCTAAATCAGCACG
>CALMOI010000215.1 GCA_937871735.1 uncultured Comamonadaceae bacterium | reverse complement strand
GCCACAATCACCGAGCACTCGGCGGCCAGCGGCAGCATGTGCTCCAGCACGCAAGGCGCTTGCTTGAGGCTGTCCCACGCGGCGATCAGCTCAGCGCGGGTTTTGACCCGAATTTGCCCCTTGCCGTCGTAGCCCAAACGGGCCGTCTTCAAGATGCCGGGCAGCAGCGACTCATCGACAGCGGCGAGCTGCTCGGGCGTTTCAATCACCGCATACGGGGCCACCGGCACACCGCAGCGTTGGAAGTGGGCTTTTTCGCGGGCGCGGTCTTGGGCAATGGCCACCGCACCGGCAGCCGGTGCCACCGGGCGGTGCGCGCCCAGCGTGTGCAAGGCGGGCGCGGGCACGTTTTCAAATTCGGTGGTGATGGCGGCGCAACGCTGCATCAACTGCGCCAAACCTTGCTCATCCAAATAATCGGTCTGGATGTGGAAATGGCTCACCAAACCCGCCGGGCTGGCCGGATCGGGATCGAGCACCGCCGTGAAGTAGCCCATCGCCTGCGCCGCTTGCACAAACATGCGGCCCAACTGGCCGCCGCCCATCACGCCCAGCGTGGTTTGCTGGCCGCTGGCAGCCGTGCTGCCGGGCAAGATCACGGCGCTCATGCCGAGCCTACCGGCGGCAGCGTCATGGCGCGGGCCGCTTCGGTTTGGGCAGCGCGGAAGGCTTCGAGCTTGGCGCGCAGCGCTGGGTTCTCGTTGGCCAGCAGTGCCACGGCAAACAAAGCAGCATTGGCCGCACCCGCTGCGCCAATCGCAAACGTCGCCACCGGCACGCCCTTGGGCATTTGCACGATGGAGTGCAGCGAATCCACGCCTTGCAGATGCTTGCTGGCCACCGGCACGCCCAGCACGGGCACCACGGTTTTGGCGGCGATCATGCCGGGCAAGTGGGCTGCGCCCCCGGCACCGGCAATGATGGCTTTGAGGCCACGGCCAGCGGCGGCTTCGGCGTAGGCGAACATGTCGTCAGGCATGCGGTGCGCCGAGACGACCTGCGCCTCATGCGCCACATCAAACTGTTGGAGAATCTGGACTGCGTGTTGCATGGTGTCCCAGTCGGAGCTGGAACCCATGACCACGCCAATAAGCGCTTGAGTCATTGGGTGCTTTTTGAAGGAATCGCCGAATTTTAAGGTTACATACAGATTGCCACCCATGATTGATGCCACCATCCAAAACTTTGAAACCGAGGTGATGGCCACCTCGATGACCACGCCGGTGCTGATCGACTTTTGGGCCCCGTGGTGCGCGCCCTGCAAAACCCTAGGGCCGATGCTGGAAAAGCTGGAAATCGAGTACCAAGGCCGCTTCATCCTTGCCAAAGTCAACTCCGACGACGAGCAGCAACTGTCCACAGCCTTTGGCATTCGCAGCTTGCCCACTTGCGTGCTGATGCACCAAGGCCGCCCAGTGGATGGCTTCATGGGCGCGCTCACCGAAGGCCAATTGCGCGAATTTCTCGACAAGCACCTGCCCCCGGCTGACGCGGCCCCAGCACTCGCGCCCGGCGATGCGCCATCCGACGCCCAAGCCCTGCTGGAAGCGGGCGACTTGCACGGCGCACAGGCCCAGCTCGCCGACGCCTTGGCCGCCAACCCCGGCAACGACGACGTGCGCTTTGACTACGTCAAGCTGCTGATCAGCACCGGCCAATTGGCCGAAGCCGCCGCCACGCTGGCCGCGCCGCTGGCGCAAATCCCGGTGCAAATGCGCTTTGAAGCCCTGAACCAATGGCTGAACGCGCTGGAATTCGTCACCACCGACCCGCGCGGCCAATGGGATTTGCCCCAATTTGACGAACTCATCGCCCACAACAAGCGTGACTTTGAAGCCCGTTTTGCCAAAAGCCGCGTGCTGATGGCGCTGGGCGAATGGGTCGCCGCCATGGACGAGCTGCTGGAAATCGTGATGCGCGACAAAAAATGGGCCAACGAAGCACCGCGCAAAACCTTCGTTGCCATCTTGGAATTGCTGACCCCGCCCAAGCCCAAAACCGACACCGCCACGCCCGGCAAGACCGCCAGCGGCATTGAGATTGCCGGCAAAAGCGCGATTCAAGAAGACCCGCAAGCGGCGCTGGTGTCGGCCTACCGCCGCAAGCTGAGCATGATGCTGAACTGAGCGCCCTCACCGCACCCACAAAAAAAGCCACTCGCAAGAGTGGCTTTTTGATTTGCGGGCCTGCGCAGTGGCCGATCAGCCGGTCAAACGCTCCAAGGCTTCTTGGTACTTGGCGGCGGTGTTGTCGATGACTTCACGCGGCAGGTGCGGTGCGGGCGGGGACTTGTCCCAAGGCTTGCCGCCAATGCGCACTTGCTCCAGCCAGTCACGCAGGAATTGCTTGTCGTAGCTGGGCGGGTTGCTGCCGGGCGCGTAGCTTTCAGCGGGCCAGTAGCGCGAGGAATCGGGGGTCAGCACCTCGTCCATCAGCACCAAGGTGCCGTCGGTGTCGAGGCCAAACTCGAACTTGGTGTCGGCAATGATGATGCCTTTGGCGGCGGCAATCTCGCTGGCAGCTTCGTAAATCGCAATGCTGATGTCGCGGATGCGGCCCGCCAAATCAGCGCCGATCATCTCCACGGTGCGCTCGAAGGTGATGTTTTCATCGTGCTCGCCCACAGCGGCTTTGGCAGCCGGGGTGTAGATGGGCGCGGGCAGCTTGCTGGCGTTTTGCAGACCTTCGGGCAGCGGCACGCCGCACACCGAGCGGCTTTCTTGGTATTCCTTCCAGCCGCTGCCGGCCAGATAGCCGCGCACCACGGCTTCGACGGGAATCGGCTTGAGGCGCTTGACCAGCATCGAGCGGCCTTGCACCTGCGGCACTTCAGCGGCGGTGACCACGCTTTCGGGCGCGTCGCCGGTCAGGTGAATGGGGCACAGGTTCAAACCGTTGGGGCCGAGTTTGTCGAACCAAAACAGCGCCATCTGCGTCAGCAGCGTGCCTTTGCCGGGAATGGGCTCGCCCATGATGACGTCAAAAGCGCTGATGCGGTCTGAGGCCACCATCAAGATGCGGTCGTCGCCCACGGCGTAGTTGTCACGAACCTTGCCTCGGGCAAGCAAAGGCAAAGATGTCAAAGCGGAAGTGTGCAGGGCGGTGGTCATGGTCAGGTCTGTTGGCAAAAGCCCAAAAACAAACAAGCCCGCTGAACAGTCAACGGGCTTGGAACTATTCTTGCGGATTATCGCAAGTCTGAGCGCGGCTTAGTTCACCACTTGGGCCAATTCGCCCTTGGCGTACTTGGCAGCCATCACCGTCAGGCTGTCGCCCTTGATCTTGCTGCCTTGGCCTTCGCAACCGAATTCCATGTAGCGCTGCTTGCAAATTTGCTTGGCAGCTTCGCGGGCGGG
>CALMOI010000214.1 GCA_937871735.1 uncultured Comamonadaceae bacterium | reverse complement strand
GCGCGCGCTGACCGCAGCGGGGCCGCTGAGCCATGCGCTGGCGGTTTCGGTGCCCGGTGTGCAGTCCAAGTCGTCAAACCACACCGCTCCGCTGGCGTCGCGCCCTGCGCCGGTGAACAGGCCGGGTTTCAGTGTCAGCAGACTGAGTGTGTGGCGCTGGCCAGTGGGTTGGTGCTTATCGGGTGCCAAGCCGGTGGCGTATTGGCCGGTGTCAGCATCCAAGCCGCTGGGCACATCGACCGCCAGCAGGATGGCTGGACTGCTGCGCAGTTGTTGCAACAACTGATGGAGCGCAGTGTTGGATGGGGTCGCTGGGCGCGTGTGGTTGGCGGATAAACCAAGGCCCAGCAGCGCGTCGATGCACAAATCTGCGGGGCTTAAATCAGTGGGCGCTTGGGCAGCAAACTCCACACCGGCGCTGTGGGCGCGCTGCCACGATTGCTGCGCGTCGGGCGGTGCGCTGCCCGCCTGACCCAGCCAAGTGACCACCACGCGCACGCCGGGGCGCTGCAGGTGGATGGCGGCTTCTAGCCCATCGCCGCCGTTGTTGCCAGTGCCGCAGGCAATCCAGATGGTGCGGGCGTGCGGTGCCAGCGCCCGCGCCAAGCGCGCCACCGCCAAGCCTGCCCGCTGCATGAGCGTATGCGGCGGCAGTTGCGCGGCGGCGGTGTGTTCTATGCGCAGCGTGGCAGCGCGGCCAAACAACGCATAAGGCTGGGTCGGCTGTAGGCGTTGCATGGCCGTGCTTTCTGCTTTTACAGCTTGTGCGTCACCAGTTTGAAGTCTGGGTCTTCGGGGTAGGCCTTGATGGCAAAGCCCAAGCGGCGCATCAGCTTGAGCATGCCGGGGTTGTTGGCCAGCACCAAACCGTCGATTTCGCTCAGCCCCTTGTCGCGTGCCACGTCCATGATGCTCAGCATCATCCGCGAGCCCAGCCCCTTGCCGTTGAAGTCGTCGGCCACCACCAAGGCAAATTCGCAGCTCGATTTGTCGGGGTTGGTGACATAGCGCGAAACGGCGATCATGCGTTCGGTCTCGATCATTTGGCCCTCAGCATCGGCGCTGCGCTGTTTGAGGATGGCGACCAGCGCCATTTCGCGGTCGTAGTCAATCAGCGTAAAGCGCGCCAGCATCGAGGGCGGCAGCTCGGCCATTGACGAGACAAAGCGGTAGTAGCGGCTTTCGGAGGACAGACCTTGCACCATGTTTTGCAGCATTTGCGCATCACCGGGGTGGATGGGGCGAATGGTGTATTCGCCGCCACCGCTCAGCGGCCACACCTGCTCGTAGCGCGCCGGATACGGCAGGATGGCCA
>CALMOI010000213.1 GCA_937871735.1 uncultured Comamonadaceae bacterium | reverse complement strand
AAGACGGCATCGTCATGGTCGCCACCATCGCCTTCGGCATGGGCATCGACAAGCCGGACGTGCGCTTCGTCGCCCACTTGGACATGCCGAAAAACATCGAAGGCTATTACCAAGAAACGGGCCGCGCCGGGCGCGACGGATTGAGTGCCCACGCCTGGATGAGCTACGGCCTGCAAGACGTGGTCAACCAGCGCCGCATGATCGACGAAAGCCCGGCGGGCGAAGACTTCAAGCAAGTCATGCGCGGCAAGCTCGATGCCCTGCTGGCCCTGGCCGAAGCCACCGACTGCCGCCGCGTGCGCCTGCTGGCTTACTTTGACGAAGCCAGCGCGCCCTGCGGAAACTGCGACAACTGCCTCACCCCGCCCGCGATTTGGGATGGTACGGACGCGGCGCGCAAGCTGCTGTCCACCGTTTACCGCGTGCAGCAGGCCAGCGGCATCAGCTTTGGTGCAGGGCAAGTTATCGACATCTTGCGCGGCAAAAAGACCGACAAGGTGCAGCAGTTCGGCCACGAGGCCTTAAGCACTTTTGGCATAGGCGCGGACATGAGCGAGCAGCAACTGCGCAGCGTGCTGCGCCAACTGATTGCCACGGGCGCGCTGGCGGTGGACGCGCAGGCCTACAACACACTGCGCTTGACCGATGCCTCACGCGCCGTGTTGAAAGGCGAAACCGCTGTGCATCTGCGGCTGTCAGCCAGCGGCCCGGCGGAGCGCAAACCTCGGCGCGAACGCACCGCCACCCGCGCCACGCCGCCCGCAGCGGCCAACTTGGACAGCATCGCCCAAGCGCGGTTTGCGGCGCTCAAAGCCTGGCGCGCCGAAGTCGCCCGCGAACACAACTTGCCCGCCTACGTCATCTTTCACGATGCCACCTTGGCCGCCATCGCCGAGCGCGCGCCCCAAACCGCCGCCGAGTTGACCGGCATCAGCGGCATGGGCGCAGCCAAATTAGAGAAGTACGGCGCAGCGGTGCTAGAGGTCTGCGTCGGCATGTGACCGATTTCGTTTTCTTGCATGAAGGCAACCATGTTCAACATCTTCAAAAAATCTGCCCCCGCTGCAACCACGGCTCCCGTTCCTGCCCCGGCCCAGATACCGCCTGTAGAGCAAGCCAATCAACTGATTGAACTCGGCAACCAGCACGAAGACGACGGGCAGTTCGACGCGGCCATCGCCCATTACCAGCAGGCGCTGGCCTTGGTGCCCGGTTACTGGCGTGCGCACCTGAACTTGGGCAATGTGTTCAAAGCCGCCGACCAAGTCGATCAGGCGTTCGAGCACTACCGCATGGCCCACGCCCAGCTGCCGCAGCATCACGCCACCTGCTACAACTTGGGATGTGAGCTGATCCGGCTGCGGCGCATGGACGAAGCCATCGCCTTGCTGCGCGATGCCGTGCGCATCAAGCCCGATTTCGCCGATGCGATGGTGATGCTGGCCGAAGCGCTGGAAGCCCAAAAACAGTTGGCCGAAAGCTTGGAATGGCTGAACCTTGCACTCACCCTGCGGCCCGATGAAGCGGGCATTTTGTTCAACAAGCTGGTCACCTTAGAAAAGCTGGAGCGCTACGAAGAAGGCGAGGCCGTGGCCCAGCAGTTGATTCAGCAGCCCGAGGGTTTGATTCCCGGTTTGGATTTCCTCGCCGAGTACGCCAAGAAATACGGCGAGGTGCAAAAAGCTTTGGCCTATTACCGCCAAATGCCGCCCGCGCAAATGAGGCGCAGCACCTACAGCAATTACCTGCTCACGCTGACGTACGACCCGCACCTCGACCCCGCCTGGGTGTTGAGCGAGCACAAGCGCTTCAACGACTACCTGGAAAGCACCACGCCGGTGGTCTTGCCACCCCGCATCACCCGCATCAAACGGCGCATTGGATTTATCTCGCCAGATTTTTCAGATCGTCCGGTGGCGACGTTCATCTTGAAGTTGTTTGAGCTGCTGAACCGCGAGCGTTTTGAAGTCTGGGGTTACTACGTTCACAGCGACCACGACGCGATCACCGACCAAATCAAGCGCAGTCTGGACGGTTGGCGTGAGTTGAGTGGCCTGAGAACCCAAGCTGCGGCACAGCTGATTGCCCAAGATGGCGTTGACATTTTGGTGGACTTGGCGGGTCACACCGGCAGCAGCCGTTTGGACGTGCTGGCCTTGAAACCCGCGCCTGTGATTGCGACGTGGCTGGGCTACTTGGGCACCACAGGGCTGGATACGGTCGATTTCCGCATCGTCGATGGCTACACCGATCCGCCCGGCATGACCGAGACGCACCACACCGAACAACTGGTGCGACTGGCGCACAGCCAATGGTGCTACCTGCCGCGTGACGACCACCCCGCCGTCGAGTCGCTGCCCGCGCTGCGCCAAGGCGGCATCACCTTTGGCTCGTTCAACAACTTCGTGAAAATTTGCGATGAGGCGCTGGCGCTGTGGGCGCAGTTGCTGGCCCGCGTGCCCAACAGCCGTTTGTTGATTGCCGCCATCCCTGTCGGACGCTCTCGCCAGCGTGTCACCGAGTTTTTCACCCAGCAAGGCGTATCACCCACGCGCTTGGAGTTTGTGGGGCGCACCAGCTTCGTGCAGTACCTTACCAACTACAACCGCGTCGATATCGCGTTGGATTCATTTCCTTATAACGGTGCCACCACCACCTGCGACGCGCTGTACATGGGTGTGCCCGTGCTGACGCTGGCGGGTCAGCACTCGGTGGCGCGCAGCGGCGTGAGTTTGATGACCAACATCGGCTTGCCCGAATGGGTGGCGCACAGCCCGCAGGAGTTTTTGGACATCGGGGCGCGTTTGGCGGCTGATATTCCGGCGCTGGCGCAGTTGCGAGCGGGTTTGCGCAAGCGCTTCATGGCCTCGCCCTTGGGTGATCAGAAGCTGTTTGCGCGGGATTTTGAAGCGGTGCTGGATGAGATGTGGCGGCTCAAAGGTTCTGACAGTCAAACAGCACTGCATCTGCCTCGTTTGCGTTTGGCCTGCGAGAGTGATCCTGGCAATAGTCGAGCTTGCTACGAGTTGGCTGTTGCATTGGTCTCTCAGGGTGACAGTCAAGAGGCGGTGTATTTTTTACGAAAAGCACTGGGAATCCACCCCGATTTTTATCATGCGATGGTGTTGTTTGCAGAAATATTGATGGCATCTTCGGATTTTGAAGAGGGCTTGAGTTGGTCTAAAAAAGCATTAGCCATCTCAGAAAATGGCGACAGAGAGTTGCTGTGTGCCTTATTCTGTTTGGATAAACTTGATCGGATTGAAGAGGGGGAGTCTCTGGCTGTACGGCCCTTGTCTAATCAAAATTCTGAAGGCAAGAGGCTACAGTTTTTGGCAAGATTCTCTATGAAAAATGGAGAGATTGATAAAGGATTGCTTTATTATAGGAGAGCTCTGGCTTTGGGGGTTGATTCTCCATCTTATTCTAGTTATTTGCTGGCATTAATGTCCTCATTCAATATGGAGCAAAGCGAAATTCTAGAGGAGCATAAAAAATTCAATCAATTTTTCACAGTTCGGAAAAAATTTGTGGGGAATCTGTGGTCTGCGAGGAGTGTTCGGCGTATAGGTTTTATCTCTCCTGATTTGAGAGGGCATGCTGTGGCCTTATTTGTTGAGAAATTATTTCTAAATTTAGATAGATCAAGGTTTGAAGTTTTCATCTATTCTGCATGCTCACCTATCCTGCATGATAATTTGACTGGAAAAATACGAGAGTGTGTGGATGGATGGGTTGATGTAAATATACATTCTGGTCAAGATGCGGCCTCAATAATTGCAAGAGATTGCATAGATATTTTGATAGATTTATCGGGGCACACAGCAGGAAATCGATTAGATGTGTTGGTACACCAACCCGCGCCTGTGATTGCGACGTGGCTGGGCTACTTGGGCACCACAGGGCTGGATACGGTCGATTTCCGCATCGTCGATGGCTACACCGATCCGCCCGGCATGACCGAGACGCACCACACCGAACAACTGGTGCGACTGGCGCACAGCCAATGGTGCTACCTGCCGCGTGACGACCACCCCGCCGTCGAGTCGCTGCCCGCGCTGCGCCAAGGCGGCATCACCTTTGGCTCGTTCAACAACTTCGTGAAAATTTGCGATGAGGCGCTGGCGCTGTGGGCGCAGTTGCTGGCCCGCGTGCCCAACAGCCGTTTGTTGATTGCCGCCATCCCTGTCGGACGCTCTCGCCAGCGTGTCACCGAGTTTTTCACCCAGCAAGGCGTATCACCCACGCGCTTGGAGTTTGTGGGGCGCACCAGCTTCGTGCAGTACCTTACCAACTACAACCGCGTCGATATCGCGTTGGATTCATTTCCTTATAACGGTGCCACCACCACCTGCGACGCGCTGTACATGGGTGTGCCCGTGCTGACGCTGGCGGGTCAGCACTCGGTGGCGCGCAGCGGCGTGAGTTTGATGACCAACATCGGCTTGCCCGAATGGGTGGCGCACAGCCCGCAGGAGTTTTTGGACATCGGGGCGCGTTTGGCGGCTGATATTCCGGCGCTGGCGCAGTTGCGAGCGGGTTTGCGCAAGCGCTTCATGGCCTCGCCCTTGGGCGATCAGGCGCTGTTTGCGCGAGATTTTGAGGCGGTGCTGGATGAGATGTGGCGGCTCAAAATGGCACCCAAATCAACGTAATGCCTCAATTTAGGCCGGCGTGGCGGTAGGCGCGGTGAATTTGCGCTACTTCGACGGAGTAGGTTTGGTACCAGCGCTCGCGTCCGACCTGTTGCGCCATCAGGTGGTCGCTGTGTTGTTTCCAGGCGCGAATGCTGGCTTCGTCAGGCCAGTAGGACAGGGCGATTTCTTGCGTGCCCTCGGTCACGGCGCAGAACTCTAGGCAGCCAAATTGCGTCAAGGCCAGCTCGCGCAGTTGACTGGCAACTTGGCTGTATTCAGCGTCGAGCACGCGGGCTTGTGCCCGGAAAATCACCACCCACATGGTCGTCCTTGTGTTGAACTGACTTGCAGACGACCGCTGTGGCCGTGCTGCGCATGGGGTGAATTCTAAAAGCGCGGCTTCAGAACAGGCGCGCTACCAGCGGAATCAACAGCGCGGCCAGCACGACTTGCAAGCCCAGCGCCAAAGCGGCCCACGCGCCCGCTTCTGCATCGACTTGCAGCGCGCGGGCGGCCCCGATGCCGTGGGCTGCGGTGCCCAATGCGAAGCCGCGTGCCATCAAACCGGTGGCATCGGTGCCAATGCCCAGCAGCGTGAACAGGTACTTGCCCGACAGCGTGCCGATCATCCCCGTCACCACCGCGAACACAGCGGCCAGCGCCGGAATGCCGCCGATTTTTTCAGCGATGCCCATCGCTACCGGGGCAGTGACGGATTTGGAGGCCAGCGAGAGCACGATGTCCATCGGCAAGCCCAGCGCCCAAGCCATGCCGACGGCGCTGATGGCAGCGGCTCCGCCACCGGCCAGCGCGGCCAGCAAAAATTGCCGCCAATGCGCCCGCAGCGCCACCCGCCGTTGCCACAGCGGCCACGCCAGCGCCACCACCGCAGGGCCGAGCAAAAAGTGAATGAACTGTGCGCCCGAGAAATAGGTGGGATAGGCGGTGCCCGTCAGTGTCAGCCCGGTGGCCAGCGTCGCCACTGAAAACAGCACCGGATTGGCCCACGGCGCTTGCGCCATGCGGGCATAAAACGCCTGTGCCAGCACGTACACCACCAGCGTTGCCGTCAGCCCAAACAGCGGCGTGGACGACAGGTAGACCCACAGTTGCACAAAGTCGGTCATGGCTGTGGCGCTCCGGGGTCAGGGTTGGTGGGACGGGGCATCAGTGCGCGCAGCACCAGCGCGGTCACGGCCAAGCTGATCCACGTCGAGACCACGACGACGACAACCAAGCGCAGACCGTATTGGCCCAGCAACCCCAAGTGCGTCATCACGCCGACACCCACGGGCACGAACAGCAGCGACAAATGCGTGAGCAAAAACTGCGCGGTTCCCGCCACGCTCTCGCGCAGCGGTGCCCAACCCAGTGCCACCAGCAACAGCATCAGCCCCACCACCGGGCCGGGAAACGGCAGTTTGAAGCCGCGCGCCAAGACCTCGCCGATGGACTGGAGCACCAGCAGCCAAGCGAAGCCTTGCAGCGCTTTCAAAACCGTTCCAGTTCCGGGAAGGCGATTTTGCCGCCGCGCACCAGCATCTTTCCGTACTCAGCGCAGCGGTGCAGCGTGGGAATCACCTTGCCGGGGTTGAGCAGCCCTTGGCTGTCAAACGCGCGTTTGATGCCGAACATTTGCTCATTCTCAGCGGCAGAAAACTGCACGCACATGCTGTTGAGCTTTTCGATGCCCACGCCGTGCTCGCCGGTCACCGTGCCGCCCATCGCCACGCTGGTTTCTAGGATGTCGGCGCCAAACAGCTCGCAGCGGTGCAACTGGTCGGGGTCGTTGGCATCAAACATGATCAGCGGGTGCAGGTTGCCATCGCCCGCGTGGAACACATTGGCGCAGCGCAGTTGGTACTTTTTTTCCATCTCGGCAATTGCCAGCAGGATGTCGGCCAAGCGTTTGCGCGGGATGGTCGAGTCCATGCACATGTAGTCCGGGCTGATGCGGCCCGAGGCGGGAAAGGCGTTTTTGCGCCCGCTCCAAAAGCGCATGCGCTCGGCCTCGTCGCGGCTGACGGCAATCGCGGTCGCACCGCAGTCGCGCAGCACGGCGCTCATGCGGCCGATTTCTTCTTCCACCTCTTCGGGCGTGCCGTCGGACTCGCACAGCAAGATGGCGGCGGCGTTCAGGTCGTAACCGGCGTGGACGAAGTCTTCGACGGCGGCGGTCATGGGCTTGTCCATCATCTCCAGCCCGGCGGGGATGATGCCCGCCGCAATCACGGCAGCCACCGCGTCACCGGCTTTGCGCATGTCGTCAAAGCTGGCCATGATGCAGCGCGCCAGCAGCGGCTTGGGGATGAGCTTCACGGTGACTTCGGTGATGACGGTCAACATGCCTTCGCTGCCGATCACCAGCGCGAGCAGGTCGTAGCCGGGCGCATCAAGCGCCGCGCTGCCGAATTCGACCTCGTCGCCTTCGATGGTGAAGCCTTTGACTTTCAGCACGTTGTGTACCGTCAGACCGTATTTCAAGCAGTGCACGCCGCCCGAGTTTTCAGCGACGTTGCCGCCGATGGTGCAGGCGATTTGGCTGCTGGGGTCGGGCGCGTAGTACAGGCCGTAGGGCGCGGCGGCTTCGCTGATGGCCAAGTTGCGCACGCCCGCTTGCACGACAGCGGTGCGGCTGGCGGCATCAACGCTCAGGATCTGGTTGAACTTGGCCAAGCTCAGTGTCACGCCCAGCGTGTGCGGCATGGCCCCGCCCGACAGCCCGGTCCCTGCCCCGCGTGCCACCACTGGCACGCCCAGCGTGTGACAAGTGCGCAGCACAGCTTGGATTTGCGCATAAGTTTCGGGCAGCGCCACCACCAGCGGGCGCTCGCGGTAGGCGGTCAGGCCATCGCATTCGTAGGGCGTGGTGTCTTCGGCGTTCCACAGCAGCGCGTGACCGGGCAGCACCGCTTGCAACGCACGCACCACTTGGGCTTGGCGCTGGGCACGTTCAACAGGAGACAGCGGGGGTGGCGTGGCAGATGCGTTCATGGTGGGGGTTCCGGCAATGACCGCAAACTGTAGTTCAAGCCCGCCGCGCTGAGGTGAAGATTTCTAACGGGGCGCGTGAATTACGGCGGTGCGATGCACGCCTTTCAACTCACGCTTTTCTTCAGCCACTCGGCAAAGGCGGCGCACTCCCAGCGATCCATCGCGCCGGTGCGCCAGCACAGGTAATGTGCGTGCGGGCTGGGCACGTTGCGCGGGAACACACGCTCTAGCGTGCCGTTTTCGATCCACGGCGCGCCCAGTTTGATGCGCACCAAGCCCACGCCCAAGCCTTGCGCTGCCGCATCGCAAACCAAGCCGATGTCGTTGAACGAGGAGCCATCCAGCGGCTCGGGCCAATCTAGGTTGTGGGCGGCAAACCAAGTGCGCCAAGGCTCTAGCGGGCTGCGGAGCAGGGCGGCGGTTTTGAGGTCTTCTGGGTTCTCAAACGGGCCGTTTTCGCGGATGTAAGCGGGCGAGGCCAGCGGGGTGATTTCGTCTTTCAAGATGCACAGGTGCTCCACATCGGCGTAGCGCCCGGTGCCGAAGCGAATCGTCAAGTCGGCATCTTCGGCCACCACGTCCAGGAGCGGAATCGACACTTGCAGCGTCAGGTCGATTTCGGGGTAAGCCTCCATGAAGTGGCGCAGGCGCGGCATCAAGATGGAACGGGCAAAGGTGGGCGTGACCGCCAGCCGCAGCTTGCGTTTGCCCGAGACGCTGGTGACCACGCCGGGGAACTTTTGCAGCACGCTCAAGCCCTCGCGCACGTGGGCCAAGTACTCGCTGCCCTCGGTGGTGAGCGAGAAATCAGCGCGGCCAAACAGCTTGACCCCGATGATTTGCTCCAGCTGCCGCACCCGGTGACTCACGGCGCTGGGCGTGACGCACAGCTCCTCAGCCGCTTGGGTCACGCTGCGCAGGCGCGCCAGCGCCTCAAAGGTCAACAAACATTGGATCGGGGGAATGCGAGCAGCGGCCATGGGCGGTTTATTTAAAGATCACGGTTTTATGACCATTGAGCAGCACGCGATGCTCGCTGTGCCACTTCACGGCGCGTGCCAGCACTTGGCTTTCGGTATCACGACCCAGGGCGGTGAAGTCTTCCACGGTTTTGCTGTGGTCAACGCGGGCCACATCTTGTTCAATGATGGGGCCTTCGTCCAAATCGGCGGTCACGTAGTGGGCGGTGGCACCGATCAATTTGACACCCCGATCGTGCGCTTGGTAATAGGGCTTGGCCCCCTTGAAACTCGGCAGGAAACTGTGGTGGATGTTGATGGCGCGCCCGGCCAGCTTGCGGCACAGGTCGTCGCTCAAAATTTGCATGTAGCGCGCCAGCACCACCAGCTCGGCACCTTCGGCTTCGATGATTTCGTACTGACGGGCTTCAGCTTGCGCTTTGGTGGCCGCTGTGACCGGGATGTGGTGGAACGGCACGTTGTAGCTGGCCGCCAGTTGGTAGAAGTCGCGGTGATTGCTGATGATGGCGCGAATGTCCAACCCCAGCAGCCCCGACTTCCAGCGAAACAGCAAGTCGTTGAGGCAGTGGCCCTCTTTGCTGACCAGCAGCACCGTCCGCATGGGCTGGCTGGTGGCGTGCAGCGTCCAGCGCATTTGCAGTGATTCGGCAAACAGCTTGAGTTGCAAGCGCAAATCGTCATGCGTGAGCTGCTGGCAGGCGAACTGCACGCGCATGAAGAACAGACCGGTGTCGGGGTCATTGAACTGCGCGGCTTCTTCAATGTTGCCGCCACGCTCGAACAAAAAGCCCGAGACAGCGTGCACGATGCCCGATCGATCGGGGCAGGAGAGGTTCAGGGTGTAGACGTGGTTCATAGCGGAGGGATTGTCGCAGGCTGGGGTGTCTCTTATACTGCACCCCAGTATCTGAGCCTACACCATGCCCCATTCCCCCGAAGACAAAAAGAAAGCCCTGGCCCGGGTGCGCCGCATCCGGGGGCAGGCCGAAGCCCTGGAGCGCGCCCTGGAAGCCGGGGCCGATTGCGCGCCGGTGTTGCAGCAGTTGGCGGCGATCCGGGGGGCGGTGAATGGGCTGATGTCCGAGATTTTGGAGTCGCACATCCGCGAGGAGCTGGCCGCGCCGCGTTCGGCGGATGCGCTGGCGCATGACATCACGACGCTGGTGCGCTCGTACTTGAAGTGACGCTGCCGTCCCCCCGTCTTCCCCTTTTCCCCATCCCACTGATTCCCCGAGGAGCCCTTATGAAATCCCGTGCCGCCGTTGCCTTTGCCGCTGGTCAGCCTTTGCAGATCGTTGAGATTGACGTGGCCCCGCCCCAAAAGGGCGAGGTGCTGGTCAAGATCACCCACACTGGCGTGTGCCACACCGACGCCTTCACCCTGAGCGGCGATGACCCCGAGGGCCTGTTCCCTGTGGTGCTGGGCCACGAGGGCGCGGGCATTGTGGTGGAAGTGGGCGAGGGCGTGACCAGCGTGCAGCCCGGCGACCATGTGATTCCGCTGTACACCGCCGAGTGCGGCGAGTGCCTGTTTTGCAAGAGCGGCAAGACCAATCTGTGCGTGGCTGTGCGCGCCACCCAGGGCAAGGGCGTGATGCCGGACGGCACCACGCGCTTCAGCTACAACGGCCAGCCGATTTACCACTACATGGGTTGCTCCACCTTCAGCGAATACACGGTGGTGGCCGAGGTGTCGCTGGCCAAGGTCAACCCCGACGCCAACCCCGAGCAGGT
>CALMOI010000212.1 GCA_937871735.1 uncultured Comamonadaceae bacterium | reverse complement strand
TGAAAAACGTCAACAAGTCCGTCCTGATCTGGTACAGCCCCGAAGAAATGTTTGCGTTGGTCACCGATGTGGCCCGCTATCCCGAGTTCCTGCCTTGGTGTAACCACGGCAAAGTCATGGAGAGCAGCGCAGACACCATGCTGGCCGAAGTTGGCATCAGCTTTGCAGGGGTGCGTCAAATTTTCACCACCCGCAATCACCATGTGCCGGGTCGCGCCGTGCAAATGCAATTGGTCAAAGGCCCGTTCTCCCGCCTAGAGGGCGATTGGCAATTTTTGCCCGTGGGCGATGGCAGCCAGCGCGCTTGCCGTGTCGAACTCAAGCTGCAATACGGTTTTGACAACCGCGCTTTGGCCGCTGTGGTCGGGCCGGTGTTTGAAAAAATTGCTTCTAGTCTGGTCGATGCCTTCGTCAAACGTGCCGAGCAGGTGTATGGCTGAGTCACGTTTGCGCATCGATGTGGTCTACGCCCCGGCTTCGCGCGAGGTGTGTGAAGTGGCGCTTGATTTGCCTGCTACCGCAACCGTGTTGGACGCGGTGAATGCCAGTGGCTTGCTGACGCGGTTTCCGGCACTGGATGTATCGCAGGCGGGTGTGGGTGTGTGGGGTCATCCAGCCAAGCCCGAGCAGCTCTTACGTGACGGCGACCGGGTAGAGATTTACCGTCCGCTGCTGGTGGATCCTAAAGTGGCGCGGCGTGAGCGGTTTCAAAAGCAGGGCGCTCGCTCAACGGGCTTGTTCGCACGCAAGCGCCCTGGGGCTAAAGCCGGTTATTGAATCACCAGTGTCGCCTTATTGGCACTGCGATTGAATGGCTTCCTGCATCCGCTTGGTTTCTGCGGCACGTGTCGCATCGTCAAGAAACTCACGCTCGCCTTTTTCATTCGTGGTGGCAATACGCACGCCAGAATCTAAGTTGGCTTTTGCCTGGCGGGCGCGGCGGCAGTTGTCGGCTCTCAGTTGCTTTTGTTTTTCGGCTTCAGCGCGGCGTTTTTCGTCTTCGGCTTGTTCAGCTTGCTTGCGCTTGTCTTCCAGTTCTTTGCTTTTGCCGGTTGGGCGTGCAGCCGAAGCGGCTCCGCTGGCGGCTGAGGCGGTTGTGGGCACCACTTCTTGGGGAATGGTGCGGCCGCCGGGCTGCTTGAGAATATTTTTTAACGGAGTGTCGGGCGGTGGGGCGCTGTCGCTGTAAACCTTGCGACCGTCTTGGTCAATCCACAGCCATTGTGCTGAGGCGGCCATGCAAGCCAAACTGAGCACACCCAATGTAAAAGCGCGTTTGAAGTTCATTGGGTCAGTTTAGCGCTGCATCAACAATGACGTTGTGAATAAAGGCAAAGATCCCGGTCTAGCGCTGCTGCGGGTATAATCCTTTTTTTGGAGCTTTCACATGCGCCTTCTAGGAAAAGCGCTCACCTTCGACGATGTGTTGTTGGTGCCAGCGTTCTCCGAGGTCCTGCCCAAGGACACCTCTCTTGCCACCCAGTTCACACGCAACATCCGGCTGAATTTGCCGCTGGTGTCTGCGGCGATGGACACCGTCACCGAAGCCCGTCTCGCGATTGCGATTGCCCAAGAGGGCGGCATCGGTATCGTGCACAAAAACCTTACCCCGCAAGAACAAGCGGCGCATGTCGCCAAAGTCAAGCGGTATGAAAGTGGTTTGCTGCGTGATCCGGTTGTCATCACTCCCACCACCACCGTGCGCGAAGTCATGGCGCTGTCGGAGGAGCTGGGTGTTTCTGGCTTCCCCGTCTGCGACGAAGGTCGTGTGGTCGGTATCGTGACCGGGCGCGATCTGCGCTTTGAAACCCGCTATGACCAGCCCGTGCGCGAGATCATGACTCCGCGCGAGCGCCTGATCACTGTGCCCGATGGCACCACCCCCGAAGATGCCAAAGCGCTGCTGAACAAGCACAAGCTGGAACGCCTGCTGGTGGTGAATGATGCTTTCGAGCTCAAAGGCCTGATCACCGTCAAGGACATCACCAAGCAGCTCAATTTCCCCAACGCCGCCCGCGACGCCACAGGCCGTCTGCGCGTGGGCGCTGCCGTGGGTGTGGGCGCAGGCACTGAAGAGCGCGTTGAAGCGCTGGTCAAGGCCGGTGTCGATGCCATTGTGGTCGATACTGCCCACGGTCACAGCAAGGGCGTGATTGAGCGCGTGCGCTGGGTCAAGCAAAACTACCCGCACATCGAAGTCATCGGCGGCAACATCGCCACCGGCGCAGCCGCGCTGGCGCTGGTCGAAGCCGGGGCCGATGCGGTTAAGGTCGGTATCGGCCCGGGCTCCATTTGCACCACCCGCATCGTGGCGGGCGTGGGCGTGCCGCAAATCATGGCCATCGACAGCGTGGCCACTGCTTTGCGCGGCACCGGCGTGCCGTTGATCGCTGACGGCGGCATCCGCTACAGCGGCGACATCGCCAAGGCCATCGCCGCAGGCGCAG
>CALMOI010000211.1 GCA_937871735.1 uncultured Comamonadaceae bacterium | reverse complement strand
TACAGGACTTGACCGTGAGCTTCGTCACCCAACAGCCCGCCGCCGATGGCCCGGTCATCAGCAACGGCACCTTCTGGCCCGACATCGACCCGGCTGCGGTGCGCGCTGCCACGCGGTTTGATGGCACCGTCACCCCCGAGCGGCTGCGTCAAAGCCTCATCAACTCCATCAGCAGCGTCAACGCCCAACTCAGCGCCTGGAGCTTGAGCCAAATCGCATTGGGCCACGCCACCCTGGCCGCTGTTCCAGCGCCCCAAGTTGACGGGGCCAGCGCCAAAGTCCACCAGTACCGGCGCGCCGTGCAGTGCATGACCCATGCCGAGCTGATCGAGCGCCTGCGCGACTACGACACCACCGCCAAAGGCGAGCGCGATGCCGACCAGCTCACCCAGACCATTGACAGCCTGCGCCGTGATGCGGCCTGGGCGCTCAACGACCTGCGCGACGCACCGCGCAGCACCGTGGAGCTGATCTGATATGCAAGTGCGTGCGCAGCAGGGCGACACCGTAGACCAGCTGGTCAACCGCCACTTGGGGCAAACCGCTGGGCTGGTTGAGCAAACCCTGCTGCTCAACCCCAGCTTGGCCAACCACGGCCCCATCTTGCCCGTGGGCCTGCTGGTCACGCTGCCCGAAAACACCAAACAGGCCCAAGCCGCCCAACCCGTCCAGCTCTGGGACTGACCACACCATGACCACGACCCACATTGCCAGCGTAGTCAAAGATGCTGCCCCCGTCATCGTTGCCAACAGCGCCGCCATTTTTGGGGTGCCGCTGGTCACCATCAACCAATACATTCAGGCGCTCAGCGGCCTGCTGGCCATCGTGTACACGCTGTACCGATTCCGCAAGTCGCACCGCGCTGCAAAAGTGGAAGACTGAACGCCATGAGCGCCGCACCTGAACTGATCAAATCCCTGCGTGTGCCCGTGGCCGCATTGGCACTGAGCGCCGCAGCCTTCGTCGGCCTCATCCAGCGCGAGGGCTACAGCGACACCGCCATCATCCCCACCAAAGGCGACGTGGCCACCATCGGCTTTGGCACCACCGGCGGTGTTAAGCCCGGTGACAAAACCACCCCCGTGCAAGCCGCTGTGCGGGCGCTGGCTGACTCACAGCAATTCGAGGGCGCAATCAAGCAATGCGTGCGTACCCCGTTGCACCAGGCTGAATACGATGCCTACCTGCTGCTCAGCTACAACATCGGCAGCGGCGCATTTTGCAAATCCACGCTTGTGCGTGAGTTGAACGCTGGCCACTACGCCGCCGCCTGCGACCAAATCTTGGCTTGGAAGATGTACCAGGGCACCGACTGTTCCAAGCCCAACAAAATCTGCGGCGGCATCTGGCAAGACCGCCTCAAGCTGCACGCCATG
>CALMOI010000210.1 GCA_937871735.1 uncultured Comamonadaceae bacterium | reverse complement strand
CCCACCCTGCTGATGCTGGACGAGCCCAGCTTGGGCTTGGCCCCGCTGGTGGTGCGCGAGATTTTGAACACCGTGGACGCGCTGCGCAGCACCGGCGTGACCATCTTGCTGGTGGAGCAAAACGCCCGCGCCGCGCTGGAAACCGCTGACTACGGCTACGTGCTGGAAATGGGCGATGTCGGCCTGCACGGCCCCGCTGACCAACTGGCCGTTGATCCGCGTGTGATTGACACCTACCTCGGTGCTGCTCGCAAACCCTCTTCCGCTACGGCTGCTTCCTGAAATACTGACAGCTCCCACACGCTCTCACACCACAGGAAACACCCATGACCACACGTCGCGCCTTTCACCATTTGAGCTTGAGCACCGCCTTGGGTAGCGGCTTGAGCAGCTTGGGCTTGTCAGCTCACGCCCAAACTGCGGGCCAGCAAGCAGCACCTGCGCAGGCCAAAATTGTGGTCGGCTTTCCGGCAGGCGGCACCACAGACACGCTGGCGCGGCGTGTGGCAGAAAAGCTCACCGGCGGTTATGCAGCCAACGTGACGGTCGAGAACAAACTCGGCGGCGCAGGCCAAACCGCTGTCGTCGCCGTGAAAGAAGCGCCGACTGACGGCAGCGTGCTGCTGCTCACGCCATCGTCCATCTTGTCGGTGTTCCCGTTCACCTACCCGAAGCTGCCCTACACCTTGGCCGACATCACGCCTGTGTCCGAGGCCTGCGTGCTGAACCACGGCTTTGCTGTCGGGCCCGCCGTGCCAGCCAACGTCAAGAGCTTGGCCGACTTCATTACTTGGGCCAAAGCCAATCCGACCAAGGCCACCTACGGCTCGCCCGCTGCGGGTTCCATGCCGCACTTGGTCGGTGCGTTGTTTGAGAAGTTCGCCAACATTGACCTCAAGCACATCCCGTACAAGGGCTCGGCCCCCGGCATTCAAGACTTGCTGGCGGGCAACCTCGCCGCCATGAGCTCGCCGCTGGGCGATTCGATTGCGCACGTCAAAGCGGGCAAGCTGCGGCTGCTGGCGGTGTCGGGCAAAGTGCGCAGCCCGTTTGCGCCCGACGTGCCCACCTACCGCGAGCAAGGCTTTCCGCTGACCATGCGCGAGTGGTACGGCTTTTTCTTGCCCGGTGGCACCGATCCCGCCGTGGTGCGCCGCGCCGCCGCTTATTTGCAACCCGCGCTGATGCAGCCCGACATGGTCAAGCGCATGGCCGAGTTCGGCATGGAGGTACAAGCCTCGCCGCCCGAACAACTGGCCGCCCTGCTCAAGGCCGATGCCGAAGAGTGGCGTCGCCTGATCAAGCAGATTGGCTTCACCGCCGAATCGAACTGAAGTTTTTACCGTTACCGAGCACGCCCCCATGATCGCCTACCAGCCCCGCACCGAGGACATGGATTTCATCCTGACCCAGGTGCTCAACGCCCCCGCCCAACTGCAAGCCCTGTCCGCCTTCAGCGAGGTGGACCCCGACCTGATGCGCCAGGTGCTGGACGAAGCGGGCAAATTCGTCGGCGAGGTGGTCGCCCCGCTGAACCGCGAGGGCGACGAGGTCGGCTGCCGCCACAGCGTGGTCGATGGCTGGGGCACCGTCACCATGCCGCCCGGATCGCGTGACGCTTATCAGTCCTTCTGGCAAGCCGGTTGGCCCGCCCTGGCCTGCGCCCCCGAAGACGGCGGCCAGGGCCTGCCCGCCGCGCTGGAAGCCATGCTCTACGAAATGCTGAGCGCCGCCAACCACGGCTGGACGATGGCCCCCGGCCTGCTGCACGGCGCGTATGAATGCATCAAGCACTACGCCAGCGACGAGCTCAAAGCCCTGTACCTCGAAAAAGTCGCCACCGGCGAATGGCTGGCCACCATGTGCCTGACCGAGCCGCACGCGGGCAGCGACCTGGGTCTGGCCCGTACCAAGGCCGTGCCGCAAGCTGACGGGAGCTATCTCGTCAGCGGCACCAAAATCTTCATCTCCGGCGGCGAGCACGACCTGACCGACAACATCGTCCACTTGGTGCTGGCCCGTCTGCCCGACGCGCCCCCCGGCCCCAAGGGTTTGTCGCTGTTCTTGGTGCCCAAGTTCTACCCCGACGGCACGCGCAGCAAGGTCCATTGCGACCGCATCGAAGAAAAAATGGGCCTGCACGGCAGCCCGACTTGCGTGATGCGCTTTGACGAAGCCCGCGCCCAAATCGTCGGCCAGCCCGGTCGCGGCCTGAACGCCATGTTTGTGATGATGAACGCCGCCCGCCTGCACGTCGCGCTGCAAGGCATCGGCTTGCTGGACTCGGCTTGGCAAAAGGCCGACGCCTACGCCCAAGAGCGCCGCCAAATGCGCGCGCCGGGCAAAGGCAAATCAGCCGCCGAGGCCGACTTCATCAGTGAACACCCGGCCATGCGCCGCATCTTGGACAGCCAGCGCGCTTGGATTGATGGCGGGCGCGTGCTGGCCTACAGCACGGCGCTGGAGCTGGACATCCTTAAGCACCACCTCGACGCCACCCGGCGCGAGGCGGCGCAGCGCGGGTGTACCTTGGTCACGCCCATCATCAAAGCCGCGGTCACGCACCAAGCC
>CALMOI010000209.1 GCA_937871735.1 uncultured Comamonadaceae bacterium | reverse complement strand
GCGGGCATGGACGCGCACCGCTTGAACACCAGCGCCTCAGCGGGCTACACCGAGCCGCGCGCCTTCTTGCTGGCGGTGATCAACGACGAAACCGCACCGCTGGCGCTGCGCATCGACGCCGCCAAAGCGCTGCTGGCGCACACGCCCTAAGCCCGCCCGGCCCACGCAAGCTGCGCCCCATCAACGCATGTGAAACAGCTCTTGGTGGAAGGCGCTGCGTGGCAAGCCGCTGGCCGCCATGTCGGCGCGCAGGGCTTGACCGAACGGCACCGGGCCGCAAAACCACACGCTGGCTTCTTGCCAACGGGGCACGGCGCGGCGTATGCGCTCGCCGTCTAAGTGGCCATCTCGGGCATCGACCAGCACATGCAAGCGAATGCCTGCGGCGCGCGCATCGGCTTGGAGTTTGGCCAGCGCGCCCTCGTCAGCCTGCGCGGTGGGGTGGAACAGGTCGATTTGCACGTCACGCGCACCGCTGGCCGCCAGTTGCTTCATCCGGGCGACGAAGGGCGTGATGCCGATGCCCGCGCCCACCCAAATTTGGCGCGGTTGGTCGTCTTCAAAGTTGAAGCGTCCGTAGGGGCCTTCCACCGTCACGGCCATGTCGGGTTGGAGCAAGGCGGGCAATTGCCGGGTGTGGTCGCCCAGCGCTTTGGTGATGAAGGTGAGCTGGCGCGTGTCCGCATTCCACGCTGACGCGATGGTGTACGGGTGCGCACCTTCCTTGCGGTTGATGGTGACGAAGGCGAATTGCCCCGCCGCGTGGCCGGGCCAGTGGGAGCCGGGGTTCAAGGTGATGTGGGTTTCCAGCGTGCCCAGCTTGGTGTACTGCGTCAGCGCCGTGACGGTGCCTTGCACTTTGCGCCGCGCACCCATGCGGCCCAGCAGCACCAACGCCGCCGCCACGGTGCCACCGGCCATCAGCGGGGCCAGCACCCAACCCACGGGCTGCCCCCAATACGCAAACTTGACCAGCACCGCCGAGTGAAACACCAGCGCCAAGTACGCCACCGCCAGCAATTGGTGCGTCTTGGCAAACCAGTGGTACGGAAAGCGTTTGACCAGTGCCAGCACCATCAGCAGCGCGGCGGCATAAAACGCCCACTCGCCCACGCTCTCAGCCAAATGGCGCTGGGTGTTGAACCAGGCTTCAATCCAGCTTTGATCGGGCGGCGCAGGGCGCGGGCCACGCGGCGGGCGCACCAGCCAGCCCCAGCCCACCATCCACTTGGTGCCTTGGCCCAGCCACCAGTGCAGCACCGAAGTCACCAGCGCGGTGATGCCCAACCACTTGTGCAGGCGGTACATTTTGTCCAGCCCGTCAAAGTGCGATTCCAACCATGTGGGGCGCAACGCCAGCAGCATGGCGATGCTCATCACCCCCATCGCAATCACGCCGCTGTACTGCATGTACACGGTGCGAAAGGCAAAGTAAGTCAGCGGCTGCGGCGATGCGGGCTCGGCCAGCCACCACAGCGCGGTCAAGAGCGCTAAAGCGCCCGTTAAAAAATGCTTGATTCGATTCATGCGGCCATGCTCACCGCAAAATGTGCAGGAAATTTGGAAGACCCCGCATGACAGGCTCTGCATGAAACGCCCCGGCATCACCATTCAACTCTTTTTGGCCGTGCTGGCCACGGCCACGCTGGTGGCGCTGGTCATGGGCGCGGCGGCGCAGTTGAACTTGAGCCGGGGCTTCATGGGCTACCTCAACGGCCAAGCCACGCAGCAAATGACAGCGGCGCTGCCGCGCTTGCAAACCGCCTACATAGAACACAACAACAGCTGGGAGTTTGTGCGCAATCACCCCGGCGTATGGTTTCGGCTGCTGGAGCCACCGCCACCGCTGGAGCGCGAAGGTGAAATCTCTTGGGAAAGCGAAGTGGCCTTGCGCTCGCCGCACCTGCTGGGCTTGGGGCGACGCATGACGCTGCTAGACCCGCAGCGCCAACTGGTCATCGGCTACCCGCACATCTTCGCCAACTCGGAGCAGCGCGAAGTCGTGGTGCAAGGCAACACCGTGGGCTGGATCATCTTGGCCCCGATTGAGTCTGTGACTGACGCCGCTGCGTTGAATTTTCAGGGCGACCAGCTGCGCGCCACCTTGGCAATGGGCGTGCTGGCGCTGCTGCTGGCCGCACTGGTGGCGTGGTGGGTGGCGCGCGCGCTGCTGGCCCCAGTGCGCCAAGTGGCCCGCGCCACGCACCAACTGGCCGCCGGGCACTACGACACCCGCGTCGCCGTCAGCAGCCAAGACGAAGTCGGCCAACTGGCGCACGACTTCAACCAACTGGCGCTGGCGCTGGAGCGCAACGAGCAAAGCCGCCGCGACTTCATGGCCGACATCTCGCACGAGCTGCGCACCCCGCTGGCCGTGCTGCGCGGCGAAATCGAAGCCATGCAAGACGGCATCCACCCCCTGACCCCGCAGGGCCTGCAAGTGCTGCACAACGAAGTCGCCACCCTGTCGCAACTGGTCGGCGACCTGCACGAACTGGCGCTGGCCGACGTGGGCGCGCTGCGCTACCGCACCCAGGCGCTGGACTTGGCCGCCCTGGTCGCCCAAGAAGCCGCCACCTTTGCCACCCGCTGCGCCGACGCCCGTTTGCACCTGGACGTGCAAACCCCGCCCACCACTATCCCCGTGCAAGCCGACCCGGCGCGCCTGGGCCAGTTGCTGCACAACCTGCTGGACAACGCCGTGCGCTACACCGACCCCGGCGGCAGCCTGCGCGTGCGGGTACAGCGCCAGGACGCGCAAGCCCTTATCGACCTGCAAGACTCGCACCCTGGGGCAGCGCCCGAGCTGTTACCGCGCCTGTTTGAACGTTTCTTCCGCGTCGAAGCCTCGCGCGGACGGGCCAGCGGCGGCAGCGGCCTGGGGCTGGCGATTTGCCGCAGCATCGTGCTAGCCCACGGCGGCCAGATCGACGCTCGCCCCTCACCCCTGGGCGGCCTGTGGATCCACATCCGCCTGCCCCTGGCCCTCGCCGCCGACTTGCCCGCACCCATCGCCCCAACCGCCAGCGCATAAAGCAAAGCTCACATGACTCCCGACACCATCTTGATCGTCGAAGACGAACCCCGCCTAGCCCAACTGGTCGCCGACTACTTAAGCGCCAGCGGCTACCTCACCCGCATCCTGAACCACGGCCTGGACGTGCTGCCCGCTGTGCGCCAACAGCCCCCGGCGCTGATCGTGCTGGACTTGATGCTGCCGGGGCAAGACGGCCTGAGCATCTGCCGCGAGCTGCGCCGCTTCAGCGACCTGCCCGTCATCATGCTCACCGCCAAAGTCGAAGAAGTTGACCGCCTGATCGGCCTGGACGCCGGGGCCGACGACTACATCTGCAAACCCTTCAGCCCGCGCGAAGTCGTGGCCCGCGTCAAAGCCGTGCTGCGCCGCCAGCGCCCCGCCGCGCCATTCGTCGTGCCACCCGCCACACAACCTGTCAGTCGAACTGTCATTCAGCCCGCCGCCTTCCTCCCGTACCCAGCCCCGTCAGCGACCCAAGCGCCCAGCGCCCCCGCCCACCCCCAAGGCCTGCACATCGACGAAAGCAGCTACAGCGCCAGTCTGTGCGGCCAGCCCCTAGACCTGACCCCCGTCGAATTCCGCCTGCTCGCCGCCCTGGCGCGCCAGCCGGGCCGCGTCTTCTCCCGCGACCAACTGCTCGACAAACTCCACCCCGACCAACGCACCCTAAGCGACCGCACCGTAGACAGCCACATCAAAAACCTGCGCCGCAAACTCGAACAGGCTTGCCCCGGCCAGGAGCCGATACGGTCGATTTATGGGGTGGGGTACAAGTTGGAAATCATCGAAGCCTGAGCATGAACACCCCCTACGCCTCCACCCTCCCCCCAGACAGCGCCATTCGCCATCTGATCGCCGGGGCGTATTTCCATGACGCCTGGAGCATCCGCCTGCGCGAGCCGCAGCGGTCGGTGTTTGAGCTGCTCATGCAGGTGTTTGCCCACGCGCCGAAATGGGTGGAGTTTTGTATGCGGCTGCGTAACCGCATCACCTCGGCCATCGGGCTCAAGGATTTGGGCAGCTTTGGCGATGTGGATGTCCACCGGCCTGCCAGCGATTACCAGATCGGGGATCGGATCGGAATCTTCACGCTGCTGCAAACCTCGCCCCACGAAATCATCATCGGCGACGACGACAAACACCTGCGCGTCACGCTGTCGATTTACAAAGGCGACGGCATCCTGACGGTGACCACCATCGTGCAAGTCAAAAATTGGCTGGGCCGCGTGTACATGCTGCCGGTGCGGCCCATGCACAAATTGATTGCTCCGGCGTCGCTCAGGCCGCTGGGTTAGCCGTTTGAATTGCCAAAATCCTGATCTATGAAACTTCGGCTCTGGGTTGCGCTGCTGATCGCCGTGGTGGGCGCGGCAACACTGGCTGTTTGCACCACCGACCACGGCGAGGCGCTAGCAGGTTATCTCTACGCCAAGGCGCGCGGCGGCTACAGCGTGGACGAGCGGCTGGCGGCGCTAAGCGCGCAGGTGCTGCCATCCTGGCAGGCTGACTTTGCGGCGGCGCAGGTGCCGTTTCCGCCTACCGAGGTCAGTTACGTGGCCTTCAAGGACAGCCGCAAGTTGGAGGTCTACGCCCGCGCCCAGCCCGACACGTCGTGGCACAGGATTCGCACCTACCCCATTCTGGGCCTCAGCGGCCAGCCCGGCCCCAAGCTGCGCGAGGGCGACGGCCAAGTGCCCGAGGGGCTGTACCGTGCGGAATTTCTCAACCCCAACGGGCGCTTTCATGTCTCGATCCGGCTCAACTACCCCAACGCTTTTGACCGCCGTCAGGCCCAAGCCGACGGACGCACGCAACTGGGCCGCGACATCATGATCCACGGCACCGCCTCGTCCGTCGGCTGTCTGGCCGTGGGCAACCGCGCAACCGAAGCGCTGTTTGCGCTGGCCGCGCTGGTTGGCAAAGAGCAAGTGCGCATCCTCATCAGCCCCACCGACTCGCGCCAATCCCCCATGCCCACTCGGCAGGCCGAGGAACCGGCGTGGCTGCCGGGGTTGTATGAGCAAATTCAGCGCGAGTTGCTCACTTACCCCGGCGCGCCCGCCTGAGATCGTTGCGCCTCACAGCCGTTCGTGGAAATCCGCCTGTCCGCGCTTCCAGTAGGCGGCGGCGTGCAGTGCGTCGCCGGGCTGGCGGTGGTCATCGGCCAGGACTTGGCGCACGGTCTTCATGACGCTGGCTTCACCGGCGGCCCAGGCGTAGCCGTCGCCCTTGGGCAAGGTCAAGCTGCGGGTGGCGGCGACCAGATCGCCGGGGCTGTAGACCCAATGCACTTGCAGATCGGCGCGGCTGGCGAATTGGCGGCGGTCAGCCTCGCTGGCGAGCTGGATCACGGCGATGGCGCGCCGAGGCTCGCCCTCTTCCTCGTCCACCTTGCC
>CALMOI010000208.1 GCA_937871735.1 uncultured Comamonadaceae bacterium | reverse complement strand
CATGCAAATGCTTGGTTCGTCCTTTGGACTGATAGTTAAACTCGTGACTGAGTAAAATTTTCAGGACTTTTTCCGGGGCAATGGAATCAGTGCCCCCTTCGGAATGAGGGGCGCTATTGAAAGTTGCATGTATTTCAGAAATACAAGTCTCTAAAAATATCTTAATGGTATTATCAAAACCACCCACTGATGCAGGTGGCGGCGCTATCAGAGCAGTTGAAGTGAGATGAGGTAAATAACAATTTATGTTCACTTCGCACTCCATTAAAATATTTCCAAAATATACCATCCCGCCGCTGGGTCAAAGTGACGATTGGTGGTAATTGCAAGATGCTCCATGGCACAGCAAGGCATCCCCCGACGGCCTTCGGGACCAAGTTCCATCAGATGGGCAGCTCTTGCGACAACCCCAAGACGAAAAGGTGGCGTCACCGCGAAGACGGCATCATTCACCCTGACCCGCATGCAAGTCGTCACCGGCTGATGCTGGCGTGGCCTGGGCCAGCACAGCAGCTTTAGCGAGACCCGCTGGAGCGCAGCAACATCGAAATGGTGTGGGCCGCCTCGCGCAAAGCGGGCAGCATGGTTTGCTGCATGGCCTCGGCGCTGCTGCGGTTGGCCTGGCCTGAAATGTTCAACGCCGCCACCGTCACGCCAGCCCGGTTGAACACCGGCGCGGCCATGGAGATCAAGCCCTCTTCCAGTTCCTGATCGACCAAGCACCAACCTTGGGTGCGCACCAACTGCACCTGCCGCAGCAGTTGTGCCGGGTCGGTCAAGGTATGGCGAGTGCGCGCTTGCAGATCACTGGCGCGCAAATGATTTTCGACTTCGGCATCGGTCAAACCCGCCAGCAACACCCGACCCAAAGAGGTGCAGTAGGACGGCAGGCGCGACCCCACGCCCAAGTTAAGCGACATGATTTTATGGGTGTGTACGCGCAGCACGTAGACGATGTCGCAGCGATCGAGCACAGCGGCGGAGCACGATTCCTTGACTTGGTCGGCCAAGCGCTCCATCACCGGCTCGGCCAGATTCCAGATCGGCAAGGACGACAGATAGGCAAAGCCCAGCTCCAAGATGCGCGGCGTGAGGTGGAAGTACTTGCCGTCGCCATCCACATAGCCCAGCGTTTGCAAAGTCAGCAAGATGCGGCGCGCACCGGCGCGGGTCAGGCCAGTGCTGGCCGCGACCTCGCTCAGGGTTTGCTGGCGGGCCTGCGCGTTGAAGGAACGAATCACCTCCAACCCTCGGGCGAAGGACTGCACGTAGCTGTCGCCGGGCTCGGGAGCGCTCTCTGTCCGGACTGCGGAATTTGCCATGGTCAGTGAAATTCTTTGAAACTCATTATGCAAACCTTGGTTCTGATTTCGAACAACCAGACCACCTCGGTCACAGAGGCATTGTCAGGCATCCAAAGCCAGGCCACGGCGCTGATCGGTGGCTTCGGCACCGCTGGCAGCGGCTGTAACACGCCCTGACCTGATCAGGGCCGCACTGGCGTCAGCACCTGCCCGGTGCTGAAGTAAGCCTCTAGGTTTTCCACCACCCGCTCGGCCATCGCTGCGCGGGTTTCTTCCGTGGCGCTGGCGATGTGCGGCAGCAGCACGGTGCGGGGCGCGCTGCGCATGGCGGCGCTGATGGCGGGTTCGTTGTCAAACACGTCCAATCCCGCCCCGGCGATGCGGCCTTCGTGCAAAGCGGCCAGCAACGCCGCTTCATCGACCACGCTGCCGCGTGCCACGTTGATGAGGTAGCCACGCGGGCCTAGCGCGTTCAGCACCTCGGCGTTGATGAGGTGCTGCGTGCCGGGGCCACCGGCGGTAATCACCACCAGAAAGTCGCTGCTCTGCGCCAGCGCGCGCAAGTCGGCTTCGTAGCGCCAAGGCACGCCGGGCACCGGGCGGCGGCTGTGGTAGGCCACGCGCATGTCAAAGCCACTGGCGCGTTTGGCGATGACTTGGCCGATGCGGCCCAGCCCCACCACGCCCAAACGCGCCCCACTCACCCGCCGCCCCAGCGCAAAGCGGTTGGTGCCGTCTTGCGCCCACTGGCCTGCGCGCACGTAGGCGTCGGCTTGCACCACGCGCCGCGCCACAGCCAGCAGCAGCGCCCAAGCGGCATCGGCCACGCAGTCGTCCAGCACGCCGCTGGTGGTCGCCAAGGTGATGGCGCGGGCGTGCAGTTCGGCCACGGGCAGTTTGTCCAGCCCCACGCCGTAGCTGCTGACCACGCGCAGATTCGGCAGATGCGGCAACAGCGCCGCACCAAAGCCCACCGCCGCCGAGCTGGCAATGGCGGCAAAGCGTGCGCCTTCGGCGGCCACAAAGGCCAACGGGTCGACTTGTTCATGCAGACGGGTGACGGCGTAACGGGCTTGCAGTGCCGCCTCCAGCGCTGGCACCAAAGGGCCGGTTTGCAAGAGTTCGAGGGTCATGGTCATCCATCCAGTCTGAGCAAAGAGGAATAAGGATAGCGCCAGCATGCCGGCACATCAGTCGTCATACAACAATGTACTTTGATACCTCACACGGATGCAAGTTAGCGCGCAAAAATGCCTCATCAGTCCACATCACCCCCGTGTTTACCCTAAATATGACGTGATTTCAGTGGCAATGTCACGCCATCATGTTGTACGATGACATACCACAAAACCCGATAACGCCATCCTCTGGAGACACCCACCATGCTTCGCCGACACCTGCTGCACTGGGCCAGTTCTGCCCTCGCCGTGACCACTGTGCTGGGCTTCAGCCCCAGCGTTCAAGCGCAAGAAGCATGGCCGAACAAGCCCATCAAGCTGGTGGTGCCGTTTGCCGCTGGCGGCACCAGCGACATTTTGGGTCGCTTGCTCAGCGACAAGCTGCGCCTGGTGCTGGGCCAGAACGTGATCGTCGACAACCGCGCAGGCGCGGGCGGCGTGATTGGGGCGGATGTGGTCGCCAAGTCAGCCCCTGACGGCTACACCTTGCTGCTGGGCACCATTGCCAGCCACGCCATCAACCCGGCGCTGCGCACCAAAACGCCTTATGACCCCCTCAAAGACTTTGCCCCGGTGATCTTGCTGGGCAGCATTCCCAACGTGCTGCTGGTGGGCACAGACCAGCCGTACAAATCCGTGAAAGAGCTGATCGCCGCCGCCAAGGCCAAGCCTGACACCATTGGCTTTGCCACCTCGGGCCAAGGCAGCTCGCAGCACATGTCGGGCGAGCTGTTCAAGCTGCTGGCGGGCGCGGACTTGGCGCATGTGCCCTACAAGGGCAGCGCCCCGGCCATTCAGGATGTGATCGGCCACCAAGTGCCCACCAGTTTCGAGACCGTGACCGTCGCGCTGCCGCACATCCAAGGCGGCAAGGTGCGCGCTTTGGCCGTGACCAGCGCCCAGCGCAGCAGCGCCTTGCCCAACGTGCCCACCATGCAAGAAGCGGGTGTGCCCGGCTTTGACGTGAGCAGCTGGCAAGCCCTGTACGCCCCGGCTGGCACGCCCGCCGCCATCGTGCAGCGACTGAACCAAGAGGTCGAAAAAATTCTCGCGCAGCCTGAACTCAAGCCCCGGCTGGAAGCCTTGGCCATGATCCACCAACCCAACACCCCGGCGCAGTTTGCCGACTTCAACCGCCAAGAGCTGGCCAAGTGGGGCCGCGTGGCCCGCGAAGGCAAAGTCAGCTTGGAATGACCCTCCACCCTTCAGACCTCATGAACACCCCGACCCGACCTCCCCTCACCATCGCCATGCACCCGGCGGACAACGTGGCCATCGTCGCCAATGACGGTGGCCTGCCCGCAGGCACGGTGCTGCCGCCCGGCGTGCCCGGCGCGGGCCTCACCTTGCTGGACAAAGTGCCCCAGGGCCACAAGGTGGCGCTGGAAGACATCGCCGCTGGGCAACCCGTGCGCCGCTACAACGTGCTGATTGGCACCGCCCGCACCGACATCGCCGCAGGCCGCTGGATTCACGAGCGCCTGCTCGACATGCCCGCCGCCCGCGCGCTGGAAGGCTTGCCGCTGGCGACGCAGGCCGCCCCGGTGGCCGAGCCGCTCACCGGCTACACCTTCATGGGCTACCGCAATGCCGATGGCTCGGTGGGCACGCGCAACATCTTGGCCATCACCACCACGGTGCAGTGCGTGGCGGGCGTGGTGGCGCACGCCGTCCGGCGCATCAAGGCCGAACTGCTGCCGCTGTACCCCAACGTGGACGACGTGGTCGGGCTGGAACACAGCTACGGCTGCGGCGTGGCGATTGACGCGCCCGACGCCATCATCCCCATCCGCACGCTGCGCCACATCAGCCGCAACCCCAACTTTGGCAGCGAGGTGCTAGTGGTCAGCCTGGGCTGCGAAAAGCTGCAACCCGAGCGCCTGCTGCCGCCCGGCAGCTTTCCCATCGTCGAT
>CALMOI010000207.1 GCA_937871735.1 uncultured Comamonadaceae bacterium | reverse complement strand
AGTAAAGCTCACCACCCGGGGCCGCGTGGCTCCGGGTTGAGCACCGACACCACATCACAAAGATAAGAGGGCGCACTCCTATGAAGATCCTGATGTTGCACGGCATCAACCACAACATGTTTGGCAAGCGTGACCCCAAACAGTACGGCACCATCACGTTGGCGCAAATCGACGAGCAACTGCGCGCCTTGGGCGATGAACTGGGCGCAAGCATCGAGAGCTTTCAGACCAACTCCGAGCGCGAGATGGTGGAACGCATTCACCAGGGCTACACCGAAGGCGTCGATGCCGTGCTCATCAACGCTGGCGCTTGGACGCATTACAGCTACGGCATCCGCGATGCGCTGGCGATTTTGACTTGCCCCATCGTCGAGCTGCACATGTCCAACATCCACGCCCGCGAGGCCTTCCGCCACGTCTCGGTGTTTGCCGACATCGTGCGCGGCCAGATCTGCGGCTTTGGCGTGGACAGCTACCTGCTGGCGCTGCGCGCCGCCGTCTCAGCCGTGCAAGCCAGCCGCGCCGCCTGATCTTCATCAACCTCACGCCCCCTGCTCATCATGATCATCACCGGCAACACCGAACTCATTGCCCACATCGGCTACCCGACGTATTCGTTCAAGGCACCGATGATTTACAACCCGTATTTCGACCACATGGGCATCAACGCCAAGGTCGTGCCTATGGGTTGCCAAGTGGCGGACTTTCCGGCCTTTTTGCCGGCGCTGTTCACCCTGACCAACCTGCGCGGCGCGCTGATCACCATGCCGCACAAAGTCACCACCGTCGGGCTGCTGGATCGCGTCACGCCCACCGTGCAAGTCGCCGGGGCCTGCAACGCCGTGCGCCGTGCTGCCGACGGCAAGCTCGAAGGCGATTTGTTTGATGGCGAAGGCTTTGTGCGCGGCATCCGCCGCAAGGGGCTGGACTTGGTTGGCGCACGGGCGCTGGTCGTGGGCTGCGGCGGCGTGGGCTCGGCGATTGCTGCGTCGCTGGCGGCAGCTGGGTTGGCGGGCTTGAGTCTGTTTGATGTCAACACCGCC
>CALMOI010000206.1 GCA_937871735.1 uncultured Comamonadaceae bacterium | reverse complement strand
TTGCCCGGCGATACGGCGGGGCACGACGGCCTCACGCCTTGGGCCGCGCACCATGTCGCGCAGCACGGCCTCAGCGCCACGACCGACGAGCCAGCCGCGCCCGCCGCTGATGCCGCTTGGGCTTGGTTCACGCCCTGCCACTGGCAAGTCGGCATGGATCGCGTGGTCATGCCCGACCCGGCGCACTTGGCGCTGACCGAGGCCGAATCGCGCACGCTGCTGGCCGCCATGCGCCCGTACTTTGCGGAAGACGGCATCACGCTGCATTGGGCCGAACCGCACCGCTGGCTGGCTTGTGGCGAGATCTTTCGGCATCTGCCTTGCGCCAGCATTGACCGTGTGGTGGGCCACAACGTGCATGAATGGCTGCCCGCCACGCCATCGACCCGGCTGCTGCGCCGCCTGCAAAGCGAGATGCAAATGCTGCTCTACACCCACCCGGTGAACGACGCACGCAGCGAACGCCGTCAATGGACGGTGAATGCCTTCTGGATCAGCGGCGCGGGCGCATGGCCCACCGCAGGCACTTCCAGCGCCACCGCATCGACCAGCCCCGCCACCCCGCCGCTGATGCCCACCGCCTTGCGCGTGCCCGCACTGCAAGGCGACGCCGCCAGTTGGGCCGCCGCTTGGGCGCAAATCGACGCCAGCGAATGCGCCGCCCTGCGCGCCGAACTTGAACGCGGCGAGCCCGTCAGCTTGACGCTGTGCAGCGAGCGCAGCGCCCAAACCTTTGAACTGCGCCCGCGCAGCCTGTGGAGCCGCCTGAGCACCTTGGGCCGCACGCCCGCCATCGCCACCGTATTGGAGTCCTTGTGAAAATCCACGTCCGAGACATTCCCCCCCGCGCCGCTTGGGCGCTGGAACAAGCCGGCGTTCACCCGCTGCTGGCGCGCCTGTTTGCCGCACGCGGCGTGAGTGCCAAAGAAGAGCTGGACGACGGCTTGGCCCGCCTGCTGCCGCCCACCGACATGCTCGGCACCCAAGCCGCCGCCGTGCTGCTGGCCGACGCCATCGCCGCTGGCCAGCGCCTGTGCATCGTCGCTGACTACGACTGCGATGGGGCCACCGCCTGCGCCGTGGGCGTGCGCGGCCTGCGCCTGCTGGGCGGCGCGCACGTCAGCTACTTGGTGCCCGACCGCGTGGTCGATGGCTACGGGCTCACGCCCACCATCGCGCAGCGCGTCAAGGCCAGCGGTGCGGACATGCTGATCACCGTGGACAACGGCATCGCCAGCGTTGAAGGCGTGCAAGAAGCGCAGGCGCTCGGAATGCAAGTGCTGATCACCGACCACCACCTGCCCGCCGCCGAACTGCCCACGCCCGACGTGATGGTCAACCCCAACCAGCCCGGCTGCGGCTTTGCCAGCAAAGCCATTGCAGGCGTGGGCGTGATGTTTTACGTGCTGCTGGCGCTGCGGGCTGAGCTGCGCGCGCGCGGCGTGTTCACTGCTGCCAATCAGCCCAAGTTAGACACCTTGCTGCCGCTGGTCGCGCTGGGCACAGTGGCCGACGTGGTCAAGCTCGATGCCAACAACCGCCGCTTGGTGGCGCAAGGCTTGAAGCGCGTGCGCGCAGGCGCATTGCCGCCGGGCATGGCCGCGCTGTTCACCGCCGCCGGGCGCAAAGCCGCCAGCGCCACCACCTTCGACTTCGGCTTTGCACTGGGGCCGCGCATCAACGCCGCCGGACGCTTGGCCGACATGACCATCGGCATCGAATGCCTGCTCACCGACGACCCCGCCCGCGCCGACGAGCTGGCGCGCCTCTTAGACAGCATCAACCGCGAACGCCGCGAAATCGAAAGCGGTATGCGCGACCAAGCCATGCTGATCGCCGAATCGCTGTTTGACGAGAGCGAAGCGCCGCCCGCCGCGCTGTGCGTGTACGACCCCGACTTCCACGAAGGCGTGGTCGGCATCGTGGCCTCGCGCCTGA
>CALMOI010000205.1 GCA_937871735.1 uncultured Comamonadaceae bacterium | reverse complement strand
CACCCAGCCAATCGCGCCAAAACCCAGCATCACCAGCAGCACGATCCAGACGAAGCGGTTCGACAAATCCGCCCACAGCAGGGTGGAGACGGTGATGGCCAGCAAAATCAGCACCCCGCCCATCGTCGGTGTGCCGCTTTTGATTAAGTGGGTTTCCATGCCGTCGGTGCGGATCGGCTGGCCGATTTTCAGCGCGCTCAGGCGGCGAATGACGTGCGGGCCGGCGATCAAACCAATCAGTAGCGCCGTCATGGCAGCCATCACGGCGCGCAGCGTCAGGTATTGAAAAACGCGGAAAAAACCAAAGTCAGTGGACACGCCCTGCAGCCACTGCGCCAGCCACATCAGCATGGAGCGCTCCCGGTCATCACATCCAGCACTTGTTCCATCTTCATAAACCGCGATCCCTTTACCAGCACGCTGCCCACCGTGGGCAGTTGCGCTTGCACCGCTGCTTGCAGCTGTGCCATGTTGTCAAAATGCTGCGCCGCGCTGCCAAAAGCGGCGCTGGCATCGGCCGATTGCGCGCCCAGCGTAAACAGCAGCTCAATGCCAGCACTGCGTGCGTGGGTGCCGGCTTCGGTGTGGAACTGCGGCCCTTGGTCGCCGACTTCGCCCATATCGCCCATGACGAGCAGGCGCGGCGCCGGCAGCTCGGCCAGCACCGCAATGGCGGCGTGCATCGAGTCGGGATTGGCGTTGTAGCTGTCATCCACCACCGTGATCTGGTGCCCAGCGTGCTGCACGCCGAAGGCACGCGAACGGCCTTTGACCGGGGCAAATGCGGCCAATCCGTCGGCAATCGCGCTCAACGGCACACCCGCGGCCAGCGCGCAAGCCGTCGCCGCCAAGGCGTTGCTGACGTTGTGGCGACCGGCAATCGACAGCGTGCAGGCCAGCGTGCCTTGCGGCGTAGCAATGCGCACTTGCCACGCGCTGCCTTGCCAGTCGGCTTGGGTGCTGTAAACGTCAGCGCCCATTGTTTTGTCGCCAAAGGTAATGCAGCGGCGCACACCGGCCAAGCCGCGCCACAGGGCGGTGTAAGCGTCGCCCGCCGGAAACACGGCCACGCCGTGCGCCGACAGTGCGGCCAACACCGCGCCGTTTTCTTCGGCCACCGCTTGGACGGTGTGCATGAATTCCAAATGCTCGCGCTGGGCGTTGTTCACCAGCGCCACCGTCGGTTGGGTTATCTCGGCCAAATGGGCGATTTCGCCGGGATGGTTCATGCCCAGCTCGACCACGGCGATGCGGTGCTCGGACTGCAACCGCAGCAGGGTGTGCGGTACACCGATGGCGTTGTTGAAATTGCCCTGTGTCGCCAACGCAGCGCTGCCAGCATGGGCGGCCAAGATAGCCGCCAGCATCTGCGTCACGGTGGTTTTGCCGTTGCTGCCGGTGACGGCGATCAGCGGCAAGTCGAACTGGGCGCGCCAACCGGCGGCCAACGCACCCAGCGCCAGCAAGGTGTCGGGCACCTCAATGCCGCTCAGACCCGCAGCTTGCAAACCACCGTGCGCCAGCGCTGCCACCGCACCGGCTTGGCGCACTGCCGGCAAAAAATCATGGGCATCAAAGCGCTCGCCCTGCAGCGCGACGAACAGATCGCCCGCTTGCAGACTCCGGCTATCGGTGTGGATGCGCGCTAGGGCGATAGAACCATCGCCCACCAGGCGGGCTGCAGGGATGCGCTGCTGAATCAACGCCAGCGCCTGTTGCAAGCTCATCATGCTCATTCAAATACTTCCTCGGGCCTGCAGCGCCGCGTGGGCGTGGGCCATGTCTGAAAACGGCCGGCGTATGCCTTTTGTCTCTTGGTAATCTTCGTGCCCTTTGCCGGCGATCAGCACCACATCGCGGGCATCGGCCTCGGCCAGCGCCAGTGCAATGGCGGCGGCGCGGT
>CALMOI010000204.1 GCA_937871735.1 uncultured Comamonadaceae bacterium | reverse complement strand
GTTCATCACGTCGTCGGATTCGTCTTGGGTGCCAAAGGCCATGAGTTGCTCCCTAGAGTCAGGCTTTACGCATAGGCACAACGTTGCCGTCGGCGTTGCGGTCGTTGCCACCACTGACACGTGCGCCGGTCACAAAGTAAGCGTGCAGGTCGTGGGCAAAGCGGTTGAGCTTGGTCAAGATGAACTTGTTGCCGCGCACCAGCGTGTTGTAGCCCAGCACGGCAGGAATGGCGACGGCCAAGCCCAGCGCGGTCATGATCAGCGCCTCGCCAATGGGGCCGGCCACTTTGTCGATGGTGGCTTGACCGGCGACGCTGATGCCCATCAGCGCGTGGTAGATGCCCCACACGGTGCCAAACAAACCCACAAACGGCGCGGTGGAGCCGACTGAGGCCAGCACGGCCAGGCCAGCTTGCAGGCGGGCGGTGCTGTCGTCAATGCTGTTGCGCAGGCAGCGGGTGACCCAGTCGCTCACGTCCAGCGTGTCGTGCAGTTGGGTGCGTGCTGTGCCCGCTTGGTGCGTGACGTGGGCGGCGGCTTCGCTGCCTTCGGTGGCGAGTTGGTAGAAGGGGTTGTCGGCAGGCGGGCCCAGTTTGGCCAAGCCGTCGGCAAAGTCGGCGCTGTGCCAAAAGGGTTCAGCCCCGGCGGCCAGCTTTTTGTAGCGCACGATGTCCAGCGCTTTGATGAGCATGACGATCCACGAGGCCAGCGACATGCCCAGCAGCAAGATGGCGACGCCGCGAGTGACCCAGTCACCTTGCGTCCAGAGATTGATGAGGCCGAATTGCGATTCCATAAGACTTACTCCAAAACAAAATTAATCGGGACGGTGAACCACATCGTCTCGGCCACGCCGCCGCGTTTGCCGGGTACGTAGCGCCATTTCATGACGGTGGTCAGGGCGGCTTGATCCAGTCGGTCGTAGCCGCTGCTGCTTTTGATTTCAGCTTTTTGCGGGTTGCCGTCTGCACCAATCAGCACACGAAGTTCAACCTTGCCTTGTTCGCCCATGCGCTTGCTCAGGCTGGGGTAGGCGGGCTTGGGGTTGTTCAGGTAGTCGGCGGCGCTGGAGGGCAGCTCGACTTTAGGCGGTGCGGGCGGCGCAGGCGGTGCTGCTGCCACCGGGGTGGCGATGGGCGGTGCCGGTGGTTGCGGGCTGAGCGTGCCAGTGGGTGCGTTTGGGCTGGGTGTGGCATCGGCCACGGCCAACAGTTGCGGCGCGGGGGCGGCGCTAGGCTGCGGGCGCGGCTGGCGCACCGCTGGTGTGGGCGTGGGTTGAGGCTTGACCACGGGCTGCGGCGCTTCGGCCTTGGGCGCGGGCGGGCTGATGAATTCGCTCAGAATTTCAGCGGGCACCACGACTTCAATGGCGCGGCGCAGCAGGCCGCTTTGCAACGCCCACAGCCCCGCGATGTGCAACGCCACCACGCTGGTTGCAATGACCAAATTGCGTTTCATGTTGGTAGGGAAGGTGAAATAGGTTCAGGTGGTGACTAACAACTGGCGGCCTGCATCGGCCAAGGTGCGGCAGCCAGTCAGCGCCATCGCGATGTCCAGCTCGTCGCGCAGCAGTCGCAGCACGTGGGCCACGCCCAGCGCGCCTGCATTGGCCAGGCCGTAAATGTAAGGGCGGCCCACCAGCACGGCGCTCGCGCCCAGGGCGATGGCTTTGAGCACGTCAGTGCCGCGCCGGATGCCGCCGTCCACCAGCAGCGGCAGCGCGCCCTGCACCGCGTCGGCAATGCGCGGCAGCATCACGGCGGTGGCGGGTGTGGTGTCAAGCGTGCGGCCGCCGTGGTTGCTGACGACGATGCCCGCTACCTGCAACGCGGCGGCTTGGCGTGCATCGTCAGGGTGCAAGATGCCTTTGAGCAGCAGCGGCAGCCGAGTTTGGGTTTGCAGCCAAGCCACATCGTCCCAAGTGGGGGCGTGGGTGAGCAGGCCGTCAAACAGCGTGTGCGAGCCTTGCGCGGCAGCTGCTTTGCCAAAACCAGCCAGATTGACCGCGCTGATGTCTGCGGGCAGGCGAAACTGGGCGCGGCGTTCACGGTCGCGCGAGCCGTGGATGGGCGCATCCACGGTCAGCACCACGGCTTCATAACCGGCGCGTTCGGCGCGCTGCACCAGTTCCAGCGTGTGGCCTCGGTCGGTTTGCAGATAGAGCTGGAGCCACAGCGGGCCGCGCTCGGGGTCGTCTCGAATAGCGGCGGCCACGTCTTCCAGCGGCGTGCTGGCTTGGGTGCTCAAGATCAGTCCGGCCTGTTGGGCGGCGGCGGCGAGCGCGGTGGCGATTTCGCCGTCCGGGTGCGCCATGCGTTGATAAGCCACCGGGGCCAGCATGATCGGGTGCGCCAGCGTGCGGCCCAGCAGTTGCACGTGGCTGTGTCCGCCCGCCAAGGGGCGAAGCACACGCGGCAGCAACTGCCATTGATTCCAAGCGCGCGGGTTGGCGTGCAAGGTGAATTCATCTGCTGCGCCGCCGCTGAAGTAGGCCCAAGCGTTGGCATTGAGCGTGTGGTGGGCGCAGGCTTCGTGGTCGGCCAGCGTGATCAGTCCGGCGGGCAGGGTGGTGGACATGGTGTTCATGTGTCGGCCCACATCCGCAGCAGGTTGTGATAGGTGCCGGTGAGAGCGGTGGTTTGCGGGCCTTCGCCGTGTTGTTGGCGCAGGGCCAGCAGCGCCAAGTCCATGTCATAGAGCAGGCGGCGTTGTTCGTCGCTGCGCACCAAGCTTTCGACCCAAAAAAAGCAGGCCAGCCGCTCGCCGCGTGTCACCGGCTGCACTTGGTGCAAGCTGGTGCCGGGGTAGAGCACGGCGTGTCCGGCGGGCAGCTTCACGCGCTGCTCGCCATAGGTGTCGGCCACGGTGAGTTCGCCGCCGTCGTAGTCGCCCGGGTCGCTCAGAAACACGGTACACGACACATCGGTGCGCACCCGCTGGCCGCTGGGCAGCAAGCGGATGGCGTTGTCGATGTGGTTGCCGTAGTGGTTGCTTGCGCCGCTATAGCGATTGATGCGCGGGGTGAACACTTTTTTGGGCAACGCCGCCGACAAGAAGGTGGCGCTGCGCTCCAACCCTGCCAGCACCAGCCCACGAATGTGGCGTGCAGCCTCGCAGTCGTGGGGCAGTTGCTGGTTGTTTTTGACGCTGCGGGCCTGCGACCCGGCGCTGTCGGCACCGTCGGCCCAGGGCGCGTCGGTCAACAGGGCGCGTGCGGTGCGCAAGTCGTCAGAGGTCAGCAGGTGAGGCAGCGTCAGTAGCATGGTCAGAACGTGGTGGTGGCAGTCAGCTGGAACACGCGCCCAGAGCCGGGAATGTAGTGCTGGCTGTACAGCGCATCGGCATACAGCTTGTTGGTGACGTTGTTCAAGTTGGCCTTGAATATCCAAGCGGCGTTGTACTTGTACTCGGCCATCAAGTCGGCGGTGATGTAGCTGGGCGCAGACCAACCGGGGTTGCGGTTAGGTGTTTGCTTGCTGCGGAAGTTCAATCCGCCGCCCACGCGCCATTCGGGCGTGAGTTGGTAGGTGTTCCAGAACGTGCCGCTGTGACGTGGATATGGGGTTCAACTCGAAATATATGCTAGAGGCTCTTGCGCAGGCAGATAAGGGTGATGTGACCATTCACTATGGTGGTGCTGGT
>CALMOI010000203.1 GCA_937871735.1 uncultured Comamonadaceae bacterium | reverse complement strand
CTCGCGGGCACTGTGCAGCGCACCCGCGCACACCGCCATCACGCCTTGCGCGGCGGCATCGTGCAACACGGCCAGCGCGTCGAGCAAATTTTGCGGGCCATCAGGAGTCAGCGCGGTGGCCGGACGCATGGCCGACACCAGCACCACCGGTTTACTGGGGCGCAGCACGGCGTGCAGCAAATAGGCGGTTTCTTCCAGCGTGTCGGTGCCGTGGGTGATGATCACGCCGCGCACCGCCGGGTCGGCCAGCGCTTCAGCGGTGCGCGCCAGCAGCGGCTGCCACACCGCCCAACCCATGTCTTTGCTGTCCACTTGGGCGACTTGCTCTGTGCGCAGCTTGCAGCCGCGCAATGCGTTGTGCAGCGGGGGAATAGCTTGCAGCAGCTCCGCCACACCACGCTGTGCGGCGGTGTAGCCGATGTTGTCGCCCGATGCGGCGGCTGTGCCCGCAATGGTGCCACCCGTGCCCAACACCACGATGCACGCGCCTGCGGCATCCTGATTGGGGCGGGTCGAAAGTTCAAAAAGAGAGTTCATAGGTCAAGGGACGAGCTGGTTAAAGTCACATGGCTGTATATTCCCACAGCACGCATTGCATGGCATCCGGACACCTTTACCGAGCACCCCCACATGATGGACAGCTTACCTTTCCCCGCCGCGCCGCTGGTGCGACTGACCCCCCGGCAGCAAGAAATTTTGGAGCTGATTCAGCGCGCCATCGCTGAAATCGGCGCGCCGCCCACGCGAGCTGAGATCGCCACCGAACTGGGCTTCAAGTCAGTCAACGCCGCTGAAGATCACTTGCAAGCGCTGGCCCGCAAAGGCGTGATTGAGCTGGTGAGCGGCACCTCACGCGGCATCCGGCTCAAGGGGCAAGGCCAGCGTCAGCGGGCGCTGCCCGTCGCATCCAACCACGCCAGCAACCATGCACTGGCGCTGCCGTTGATTGGGCAAGTGGCAGCGGGCGCGCCCATCTTGGCGCAAGCGCACATTGAATCGACCTACAACGTCGATGCCAGCTTGTTCTCACACCGCCCTGACTATTTGCTGAAAGTGCGCGGCATGTCCATGCGCGACGCAGGCATTCACGACGGCGATTTGCTGGCGGTGCAAACCTGCCAAGAAGCCAGCAACGGCCAAATCATCGTGGCCCGCTTGGGCGATGAAGTCACCGTCAAACGCTTTCGGCGCACGCCACAGCAAATCGACTTATTGAGCGAAAACCCCGCCTTCCCGCACTTGGTGGTGCGCCCCGGCGACTCCTTCAGCATCGAGGGTTGGGCGGTTGGACTGATTCGCACCAGCACCTCGTTTTAAGCATCTTTCCCCCCGAAAACCCCATGCAGACACCCACTCACAGCAGGCACAATACCGAGATGAACATTGTGATCCTTGACGATTACCAAGACGCCGTTCGCAAGCTACCCTGCGCCGCCCGCTTGGATGCCTATACCACTAAGGTTTTCACGAATACCGTCAAGGGCGTCGGACAATTGTCCGTTCGGCTGCGCGATGCCGACGTGATTGTGCTGACCATGGATCGCACCACCATCAACCGTCAATTGGTCGAAAAGCTGCCTCGTTTGAAGCTGATTGCCCTGACCGGATCATCGACGAAGCACATCGACATTCAAGCTTGCACCGAGCGCGGCATCGCCGTGGCCGAGGGCGTGAACTCGCCCGTCGCGTCGGCGGAGCTGACGTGGGCGCTGATCATGGCATCCATGCGACGGCTGCCGCAGTACATCGGCAACCTCAAGCATGGCGCTTGGCAGCAATCGGGGCTGAAGGCGGCAGCCATGCCACCCAACTTTTCGCTCGGCACGGTGTTGCGCGGCAAAACGCTGGGCATTTGGGGCTACGGCAAGATCGGTCAATTGGTCGCAGGCTACGGCAAAGCCTTTGGCATGGAGGTGCAAATTTGGGGCAGCGACACCTCACGCGCCAAAGCCGTGGCCGATGGCTACAAGGCCGCCGCCACGCGCCAAGCATTTTTTGCAGAGTCTGACGTGGTCACGCTGCAACTGCGCTTGAATGAAGCTACGCACGGCATCGTCACTTTGGAAGATCTGTCGCGCATGAAACCCACGTCGCTGCTGGTCAACACCTCACGCGCTGAGCTGCTTCAAACCGATGCCCTGATCAGCGCGCTGAACCGGGGTCGCCCCGGCTTGGCAGCGGTCGATGTGTTTGAGTCCGAACCCATCTTGCAAGGTCACGCGCTGCTGCGCTTGGAAAACTGCATCTGCACGCCGCACATCGGCTTTGTGGAGCAAGAAAGCTATGAAGAGTATTTCAGCGCCGCGTTTGACAACGTGCTGAACTTCATCAAAGGCACGCCCAAACACATCCTCAACCCTGGGGCATTGCAAGTGCGGCGTTGAGTCGAATCAGCGCAAACAGGCAATTCAATTCAAAAATCCACAGTCAACCGGCATTTCAAATCGGCTGAATGTGCATTATTATGCAGAAATGAACACTCCAACTTTTCAAAATGTCGCCGTGATCGGCGCTGGGGCCATGGGGCGCGGCATTGCGCAAATTGCGACCCAAGCAGGTAGCACCGTGTGGCTGTTTGATGTGCAAGCTTCGGCAGCAGCAGCAGCGATTGCGGCGGTCTATGAGCAATGGGACAAGCTGCTGGCCAAAGGTCGCCTGAGCGCCGACACCGTGGCCGCTTGCAAAGCCCGCCTGCAAACCGCCGACAGCCTGACCGCCTTGGCCGATTGCAACTTGGTGGTTGAAGCCATCGTCGAGCGGCTGGATGTCAAGCGCAAACTGTTCGCCGATTTGGAAGCCATCGTCAACGCCGATACGGTGCTGGCCACCAACACCTCGTCGCTGTCGGTGACGGCGATTGCTGCCGGGCTCCAACACCCAGCGCGCGTGGCGGGCTACCACTTCTTCAACCCCGTGCCGCTGATGAAGGTGGTGGAAGTCATTGCGGGCCTGAAAACTGCGCCCGCTGTCT
>CALMOI010000202.1 GCA_937871735.1 uncultured Comamonadaceae bacterium | reverse complement strand
CGTCGTCACCCGTTGCCGCTTGCCAACCGCCGGGCGTGCCGGGCGCGGGCGCAGCCACCACCAGCGGCAGCGCCGGGGTTTTCACGGCGACGGGCATCAGCGGGAACTTCAACTCGGCGGCTTGACCCGCCAAGCGCGTGGCAATCACTTTGGCGGCGTGCATGATCGGCATGACAAACGGCATGGGCCGACCGACGGCGTACTGCGCCACATCGCCCAGTGCATAGACCTCGGGTGCGCTGGTGCGCAGCCCGGCATCGACCACCACGCCCCGCTCGCAGACCAAGCCCGCCGCTTGGGCCAGCGCCAGATCAGCACGCAAACCGATGGCCGACAGCACCACATCCACATCGTTCAGCACCGCGCCATTGGCCAGCGTGACACGCAAGCGCTCAGACCCGGCTTGGCGATCTACCGCTTGCACCGTGGTGCGCCAGTGCCAATCGACGCCACGTTGCGCCAGCGCCCCGGCCAACTCAGTGCTGGCGGCGGCAGGCAGCAGCGCCGCCAACGGGCCCGCTGACGGATCGACCACGCTGACCGCCACGCCCGACCCAGACAAATCGTTGGCGAACTCGCAGCCGATCAAGCCCGCCCCCATGATGACCACGCGGCGCGACGCAGGCGGCAACACACTGAGCTTGGCGTAGAAACAGGCAAAGTCGTCCAACGAGTTGACGGACCGCACTTGTGCCGCCGCATCGCCGGCCAGCGGCAAGCGTATCGGCTGCGCGCCTGTGGCCAACACCAAGCTGCGGTAGCTGAGCGGGCCTTGCGCGGTGTGCAAGGTCTGCGTGGCGGTGTCCAAGGCGCTGACGCGGGTGTGGTGGCGCAGCGTCAAGTTCAAGGTCTGGGCCATTTGCACGCTGGGCGTGGTGATCAACTGCGCGGGTGTGCGCTGCTGGGCAAAGGCGTTAGACAGCGTGGGCTTGGCATAAAAGTCGCCCGCGTCAGCGGTGAGCAACACCAGTGGCGTGGTGGTGTCGAGCTTGCGAAACTCACGCGCCACCGTCCAGCCCGCCAACCCGGCACCAATGATCACCACCGGCAAACTTGCATCAGCGTGCATGGCGTTCAGAGCTCCACGGCTTCAAAGTCGGCCTTGGACACGCCGCAGTCCGGGCAAGCCCAGGTTTCGGGCACATCAGCCCACACCGTGCCAGGCGCAATGCCGTCTTCGGGGCGGCCAGCGGCCTCGTCATACACAAAGCCACAAACGATGCAGATGTAAGTTTTCATGATCAGGTTGTCCAAAAAAGTAAGTGATGCGGAAGGTTGGAAACGGATAAATCGTGCCAAGCGGGGCTGAAATCAGTCTGAGCAGATGCAGCCCGCGCTGCGATCTCAGGCGCTGATTTTGTCGAGTTGCGCTTGGTAGTGCTGGGCGTGGCGCTCCTCGACCTTGGCCAAGGCGGCGAAGCGCTTTTGCGCCTTGAGCAGCATGGCTTGGAACTGAGCGGCGTGCTCTTTGGATTCGGCGATCTGGTCGCCCATCTCGGCGGCAGCGGCGGCATGGCCTTCGGCTTCGGCGGTGGCGCGAAAGCCCGGGTACATCTCGCTGTACTCGTAGGTTTCGCCATCAATCGCGATTTGCAGGGCTTTGGCCGGGGTCATGTCGGCCTTGGGATAGAGCAAGTCCAAGTGGCCGAAGGCGTGCATCACTTCTTGGTCGGCGGTGGCCTCGAAGGTGCGGGCCGTTTCTTCATCACCCATCTCGCGGGCGAGCTTGGCGAAGTAGCGGTACTTGATGTGCGCCATAGCCTCGCCAGCAAAGGCGGCTTGAAGGTTGGCAAGGGTCTTGATCTCGGGACGGGTGCTGGCTGCG
>CALMOI010000201.1 GCA_937871735.1 uncultured Comamonadaceae bacterium | reverse complement strand
AGCAGGTTGAAGAACAGCTTCAAGTCAGCTTCTAGCTCGTAGACCAGCTCAAAGAAGATGTGGAAGGCTTCGTTGGTCAAGAAGGGTTCGACCGCTTCGCGCTGCGTGGCGTTGGTCAGCAACGAGGCCAGCGGCTTGTTGTCGCGGGCAAAGCGCATCATGTAGCGGCCAAACGCGCCAAAGCCTGCGCGCTCGGCAAAGACCCAACTGGTCGCGCCCACGCCATAGGCCACCGATTGCGCCAAGCCAATCCAAATGAAGTCGGCAACCAAGAAAGTGGCCTGCGCCACATCGTGTCCGGCTTCAATGATGAGCGCGGTGCCGGTGGCGGCCAGCGCGGCCTCCAACACCAAAAAGCCCAGCATCCAGAAAAACGGGGCGCACAGCAAAAAACTCAGGAAATCACGGGGGCGGTAAGGGGCACGGGTCATGAAGAGCAAAGGCAAAGCGGATGAAGTGGCGCGTCGGGTGCGCCATTGTCAACGCAGCCAGCCCATCTCCACCGGCCCCACGACCGCGATCACCCGCCGCTTCACCGCTGCGTCAAGCACAGTGGGTCTGGGCAAACGCCAGATTCACTTGCCGCGAATCTTCAGCAGTTCGTTTTGCGTGGCTGTCCACAGATCCATCCCCACTTCGGTGCCGATGCTGGCATAGACGCGGGTCAGCTTGTTGCGCATGCGGCTGACTTCAGCGGGCGACAGTTCATTGACCTGCATGCCTTTGGACTGGAGGTCGGCCATGGCCTTGGAGGCTTCTTCGCGGGTGTCTTTGCGCTCAAAGTCGCGGCTGGTCTTGGCGGCGTCCATCAGCACCTTTTGTTCGGCCTTGGACAGTTGATCCCACCACTTTTTGCTGACCAGCAAAATCCACGGGCTGTAGACGTGGTTGGTCACCGTCAGGTACTTTTGCACCTCGTAGAACTTGCTCGACAAGATGGTGTTGTACGGGTTTTCTTGGCCGTCCACGGTGTGCGTCTCCAGCGCGCCGAACAGCTCTGAGAAGGCCATCGGAATCGCATTCGCGCCCAGCGTCTTGAAGCTGTTCAAGAACACGTTGTTTTGCATCACACGCAGTTTGATGCCGTCCAAGTCTTCCACCTTGGTGACGGGGCGCTTGCTGTTGGTCAGGTTGCGAAAGCCGTTTTCCCAGTACACCAAGCCGACCAAGCCTTTTTCTTGCAGCTTGTCTTTGATCTTGTCGCCAATCGGGCCGTCAAGCAGGGTGTCGGCTTCTTTGGCGTTGTTGATCAGGAACGGCGTGTCCCACAGCGCCATTTCTTTGGTGATGCCGACCAGCGTGGCGGTTGAGCCCACCATCATTTCCTGCGCACCGCCAATCAAGGCTTGCTGCATTTGCGTGTCGGGGCCGAGCGCGGCGGCACCAATGGCGCGCACCTTCATCTTGCCGCCCGAGGCTTTATCGACCGCGTCAGCAAACACCTTGGCGGCGCGGCCTTGGTTGCTTTGCTCGTTCAGGCCGTAGCCAAAGCGAATCAGGCGCGGTTTGATGTCTTGCGCCAGTGCTGAAAACGAGGCGCTCAAGGCCACGGCAGCGGTAGCAGCGATCACGGTTCTGCGAAGAATAGTCATGAAAAGTCTCCTGGAGTTGTAGGGAGGGTTAGCGCATCCACGCGACGGGCGCGGTGACGATCTGGGGAAACAGGACAAACAAAATCAGGATCAGCACATAGGTGATCAGGAAAGGATTCACCCCCTGAATCACCCGGTGCAGCGGCAAACGACCCACGCCAGCCACCACGTTGAGCACCGTGCCCACCGGCGGCGTGATCAGGCCAATCGCACCATTGAGCACAAACATCAAGCCGAAGTACACCGGGTCAATTCCCGCCTTGACGGCAATCGGCAGCATCACCGGGGCGAAGATCAAGATGGTGGGCGTCAAGTCCAGCGCCGTGCCCACAATCACCAGCACCACCATCATCACGGCCATCAGCAGCTTGGGGCTTTCGACCAGCGGGCCGAGCCAGTTGGTGAGCGTGCCGGGCAAGTCGGCCAGCGTGATCATGTAGCTGGCGACTTGGGCACCAGCGCACAAGAACATGACGATGGCGGTGGTCTTAGCAGCGCGCACCAGCACGCCGTGGATCTCGGCCAGCTTCATCTCGCGGTGGACGAACAGGGCGACAAACAGCGCGTAGAACGCCGCCACCACAGCCGCTTCGGTCGGCGTGAAGATGCCGGTTTTCATGCCACCGATGATGATCAGCGGCATCAACATGGCCCAAAACGCTTGGACGGTGGCGCGCAGCCGCTCTTGCATGGGCAGAGGTTGGCCTTCGGGCAAGTCCATTTTGCGCAGCACCAGCTTCCACGCCACGATCAGGCCACCCCCATGATGATGCCGGGCACGATGCCCGACATGAACAGCGCCGAGATTGAGGTGTTGGTGGTCACGCCGTAAATCACAAACGGCATGGACGGCGGAATGATGG
>CALMOI010000200.1 GCA_937871735.1 uncultured Comamonadaceae bacterium | reverse complement strand
GGACAGCTACCTGCGCTGGCAAGCCATCATCGAAGCCGCGCAGGCCACAGGCGCACAGGCCATCCACCCCGGTTATGGCTTTTTGAGCGAGAACGAGGACTTTGCCCAAGCCTGTGCCGCCGCCGGGCTGGTGTTCATCGGCCCGCCCGCGTCGGCCATCAAGGCGATGGGGCTCAAGGCCGAATCCAAGCAACTGATGGAACGCGCTGGCGTGCCGCTGGTGCCCGGCTACCACGGCGCAGACCAAGACCCGGCGCTGCTGCAACGCGAGGCCGACCGCATCGGCTACCCGGTGCTCATCAAAGCCAGCGCGGGCGGCGGTGGCAAGGGCATGCGTGTGGTTGAGAAGACCGAAGACTTTGCCGCCGCCCTGGCAAGCTGCCAGCGCGAAGCCATCAACAGCTTTGGCGACGACGCCGTGCTGATCGAAAAATACGTGCAGCGCCCGCGCCACATCGAAATTCAGGTGTTCGGCGACACCCACGGCAATGTGGTGCATCTGTTTGAGCGCGATTGCTCGGTGCAGCGCCGCCACCAAAAAGTGCTGGAAGAAGCCCCCGCCCCCGGCATGACCGCCGAGCTGCGCGCCCAGATGGGTGCTGCCGCCGTGGTTGCCGCTCGCGCCGTGGACTACGTGGGCGCGGGCACGGTGGAATTCATCGTCGAGCAGCGCGCTGACGGCAGCATGAACTTCTTCTTTATGGAGATGAACACCCGCTTGCAGGTGGAACACCCGGTGACGGAGGCGATCACCGGCCAGGACTTGGTCGAGTGGCAACTGCGCGTCGCCAGTGGCGAGCCGCTGCCGCTGCGCCAGGACGAGCTGCGCATCCACGGCCACGCCATCGAGGCCCGCATCTGCGCCGAAAACCCCGACAACCAGTTCCTGCCCGCCACCGGCGCGCTCACCGTCTGCCATCTGCCCGAGCACGTCGAATTCCTGCCGCCGCTGACCGGGCAAGCAGGCCGCGCCGGGCAGCCGGTGCGCATCGACGCTGGGGTGCGTGAGGGCGACGCCATCAGCCCCTATTACGACTCGATGGTCGCCAAGCTCATCGTGCATGGCGACACCCGCGAACAGGCGCTGGCCCGGCTGGACGCCGCCCTGGCCGCCACCCGCATCGTCGGGCTGGCGACCAATGTGCAGTTCCTGCGCCATGTGGTCGGCAGCCGATCCTTTGCTCAGGCCGAGCTGGACACCGCCCTGATCCCGCGCGAAGCCGCCGTGCTGTTCAACCAAGACAAGATCGGCCTGCCGCTGGCCGTGGCCGCTGCCGTGGCCCAAACCCTGGCGCACGAACAAGCCCACGCCAGCCGCGACCCCCTGGGCCGCCGCGACAACTGGCGCTCGCACGGCCCCTCGGTGCGCCGTTTCGACTTTGAATACCAAGGACTAGCCCTGATCGCCCACCTGACCCTGGGCCACGACGGCAACCAAACCCTGCGCATAGCCGACCACATCGGCCTGCTGGGCTGGACGGCCCAGCCTAGCGACGACAGCAGCGCCCGCATCGACCTGCGCTACGCCGGTCAACGCTTGGTGGTGCAGACTTGGCAGATCGCCGAAACCGTCCACATCTTCAGCCCGCTGGGCGCGACCCAAATCACCGAGATTGACGCACTGGCCCACGCTGGCGAAACCCACGCCGAAGCAGGTCGCCTGACCGCCCCGATGCCCGGCAAAGTCGTCTCCTTCGCGGTGCAAGCGGGCGATGTGGTCAAAAAAGGCCAAGCCCTGGCCGTGATGGAAGCCATGAAAATGGAACACACCATCGCCGCCCCTGCCGACGGCACCGTGGCCGAGCTGCTCTACGCCCCCGGCGACCAAGTGGGCGAGGGGGCGGAGTTGCTGAAGTTGGCGGTTTGTTAAGCTGATCCCTTTGAGAATTTGATCTCTGAGGATCTCTCCATATGCTCAAGCGCATCACCATTGAAAATTTTCGGGGGTTCAAGCGACTGGACATTGCGCAGGATTTGGCGGCAGTCACTGTACTGATGGGGCCGAATAGCTCGGGCAAGACCACGGTGCTGCATGCGATCCTGTTGGCGTGTCAGGTACTGGACTTGGCGCTCAGTGGTAGCGTGATGGCACGAGCCGAGTCGGCCAGTATTGTGGTCGGCAAAGACGAGCTGATAGACGCTCCAGGTCAGTTGCTGGCCTTGCGCGATTGGCAAGCGCTCTTCTTGGATCAGGTGGTTGGAACTGGCAGCACTTTCCAGATCAAATTGGTGTTTGGGGATAAAGATGCCTTGCAGGCGCTTGATTTGGTCATAGGTTATGCCCGCAACCAGCAGCTCAAGTACACCCTGCGCTTGACCGCACCCGGCGCGCCCCTGCGCTCTTCTAATGACAAAACGCTGGGCGATTACAGTGACCGTCTCAAGGCGTGGCTGCGTCAGCACGCACCACGTGCTGTGTTCATTCCGCCGTTTTACGGTGTCGTGACTGACGAGGAGTACCGCCCCCGTGTGGTGGTGAACAAGCTGGTCGGTTCAGGCGACCAAAGTCATGTGGTGCGCAACCTTGTGATCGGGTTAGAGCCGCAGCAGCTTGCGCGTTTGAATGCTTTTCTGACCGAGTTGATTGGAGCCAGCATCAGCTATCGAACCAGTGGAGATAACGTGGAAACCGAGTCGCCTTTGCGAGTTGAGTTTCAAGACTCCAATGGTGGAATTGAAATTTCAGCCGCAGGGGCGGGCTTGGTGAATCTGATTGCGCTGTATGCCTCGCTGGCTCGTTGGCAAGCCAGTGCCAGAACCAATTTGGTGATGTTCTTGTTGGACGAACCAGAGGCCCACCTCCACCCACGGCTGCAAGGCAGTACGGCCCAGCGCATGGTGTCGTTGGTGACGCAGGAGTTTGGTGCGCAGCTGTTTATGGCGACACACTCCGTGGAAATCATCAACCGACTGGGCGATGAACCCGGAACCACTTTGCTGCGCACCGATCGCGCGGCCACGCCATCAGCCACCGTATTGAGCGGGCAGGCTGCCGTGTTGGGCGATTTGAGCAACTGGGCCGATCTGACGCCATTTACCGCCATCAACTTCATGGCGTCGCGGCGAGTGTTGTTCCATGAAGGCCCAGGCGATGCGAAGGTGCTCAAGCGTTGCGCTGAGCTGCGGTTTCGCCAACAGACCGATAAGCGACGCGAGTTTGAACGCTGGGCGCTGGTGCCTCTGGATGGTTCAGGTAACGACAAGATGGTCAGCCTACTTCAGCGTCTACTGGCGAGTCCGGTGTGGGCACCAACACAGGATGGACAACCATTCAAGGTGGCGATGGTGCTGGATCAGGATTACGCCCGTGAGTCAGGATTTCAGGTTTCTCCTGCCAACGAAGGCCCACTCAATGCCAAGTTGGTCTGGCCCTATCACAGCATCGAATCGGTGTTTTTAACCCCTAAGGTTTTGGGCTATTGGGTGCGTGCATTTGCGGGAACTTGCACGCCCGTTAATTTGGATGAAGTCATTGCACAAGCCCTGTCACAAGTTGATGGAGATACTGAACTCAATTTGGCGGCGCAAGACCAACTGATGATGTGGTTGTTCAAACAGCCTTTACAGAGTGAAAGGGGGGCTGAGTTGGCGCTGCACACTAACAGCCACCAACAACGGGCGATGGCGCTGGCCAGAGAAAGGTTGGTGACCGATGGCCCTGCGGTCTTGCAGCGAGGCAAAGATCGGGCTGCGAAGGTATTGGGGTTCATCCGCAGCCACATTGCCCAACCTCGACAAAATTCGTTTCCCACCGATGTCATCAAACTGATAGAGCGGGTCGATCTGAACCTTGTTTCTGATCCTGTGGCAGCCGTTCCCCCCAGTGTGCTGGAGCTGTTGGAGTGGATGGTGCAAACAGGTGGTGAGCAGCGACCCTGACAAGTTACCCCTAGCCAAGACCAAGACATGCCCAACCTCAACCACCTCCCCCCCCGCGTCAAACTGGTCGATGTCGGCCCGCGTGATGGTTTGCAAAATGAAAAGACGCCGGTGCCCGCCAGCGTCAAGATTGAGTTAGTTCACAAGCTGCAAGCGGCGGGCTTGCGCGAGGTGGAGGTGACCAGTTTTGTCTCGCCCAAATGGGTGCCGCAGATGGCAGACAACGCCGAGGTGATGGCTGGCATCACGCGCCAGCCGGGGGTGCGCTACTCGGTGCTGACGCCCAATATGCAGGGTTTTGAGGCAGCGTTGGCCTCCAAGCCCGATGAGATCGTGGTGTTCGCGGCGGCCAGCGAGGCCTTCAGCCGCAAGAACATCAATTGCTCCATCGCCGAGAGCATCGCCCGCTTCGCCCCGGTGGTCGCCGCAGCGCGTGCGGCGGGCATCTACGTGCGCGGCGCGATGAGCTGCACCGTGGGCTGCCCCTACGAAGGCGAGATTGCGCCCGAGCGCGTCGGTTATCTGGCCGGACTGATGAAGGGCATAGGTGTCCAGCATGTGGGCGTGGCCGATACCATCGGCGTCGGCACGCCCATCAAGGTGCAGCGTGCCATCGAGGCCACCTTGCAGCATTACGACTTGGCCGACGTGTCCGGCCACTTCCACGACACCTACGGCCAGGCGCTGGCCAACACGCTGGCGGCGCTGGAGCTGGGCGTGTGGCAGTTCGACACCTCGGTGGCCGGGCTGGGCGGCTGCCCGTATGCCAAGGGCGCGACCGGCAATGTGGCGACCGAGGATGTGGTCTATTTGCTGCACGGTCTGGGCATAGCAACCGGCATTGACTTAGACAAGCTCGTCGATGCCGGGGCCTACATCAGTGACTTTTTGCAGCGCAAATCCGGCTCGCGGGTGGCGACGGCGATACTCAACAAGCGGGTGAGCGCCTGAATCGGTCTGCGCCACCCGGTTTTTTTTGTTGGAGCAAAAGCAAATGTGTGGTGCTGAATTGAAATCGCTGCCCGAAGGCGTGCAGCGCGTGGCGGCGGTGTTGCAGGCGGCGGGCCATCCGCACGGCCCGCAAATGTTGGACGACGCGGCCCGCACCGCGCAGCAAGCCGCCGACGCGCTGGGCGTGACGCTGGGGCAGATCGCCAAAAGCATCATCTTCCGTCGCAAGCCTGACGGCGCGGCGGTGCTGGTCGTCACCTCGGGCGACCGGCGCGTGGACGAGAAAAAGGTGCAGGCGCTGGTCTGCGGTGAAGGCCAAAAACTGGGCCGCGCTGATGCCGATTTCGTCAAAACGGCGACGGGGTTTTCGATTGGCGGCGTGTCGCCCGTGGCCCACGCGACCCGGCCCGTGACGCTGATTGACCGCGAGCTGCACCGCTTTGATGAGATTTGGGCCGCAGCCGGGCATCCGCACGGCGTGTTCCGCCTCACGCCCGCCGATTTGGCGCAGCTCACCGGCGCGCCCGTGGCTGATGTGGCGCAAGACCCCGCAGCGGAGGCCGCATGAACGGCGCGCCCACGCAGCCGAGCTGCCCGCCGCTGCTGGCCGAGCGCTTGGCTGACATGCCAAGTTGGATCAGCGCCGACGGCCCCGTGCCATCGCCGTGCATCAACGTCTGCAAAATGGACGACGAGCAGCAGTTTTGCATCGGCTGCCTGCGCACGCTCGACGAGTTGCGCGCTTGGCGCACGCTGGACGATGAGGGCAAACGCGCCGTCTGGCGCTTGATTGAGGAGCGGGCGACATGAAGCACATCACGTTTTATGTCGATGTCATCTCGCCCTACGCCTACTTGGCGTTTGAGCAACTGCCCGAGGCGCTGCGCGGCATCAGCCACTGCGTGACCTACAAACCGGTGCTGTTTGCCGGGTTGCTCAAGCACCACGGCCAGCTTGGCCCCGCTGAAATCGCTCCTAAACGCGACTGGACTTACCGCCAAGTGCTGTGGCAAGCGCACACGCTGGGCATCAAGCTGGATTTGCCCGCCAGCCACCCGTTCAACCCGCTGGGCTTGCTGCGGCTGGCGCTGGCCTGCGCCAGCGATGGCGAGCAGCCCAACCGCTATGTCTGCGAAACGGTGCTGCGTCATGTCTGGCGCGGCGGTGCCGAAGCGTCAGATGCCGATCGGCTAGTCGCGCTGACGGCGCAATTGGCCCCCGAGCGCGCCAGCAGCGACCCAGCGGTGAAAGCGCAATTGCAAGCCAACACCGACGAAGCGATCGCGCTGGGTCTGTTCGGCGTGCCCAGCATCGAGGTGGATGGCCGGGTGTTTTGGGGGCTGGATGCGCTGCCCATGCTGCGCGCTTACCTGAACGGCGACCCTTGGTTTGATGGCCCGTGGCACGCCGTTGCAAGCGTGGCGCAAGGCACGCGCCGTTGAATAGATGACCCCGAATTTCTCGGGGTTATTGGGGCCTCGGCGGCCTTGTGTGATGTATGCCCAACGCCTTTAACTTTTCTGCCTCGCCATTTGATTGCCTGAACCCTGACGAGCAGCGGCTGGTGCGCGCCAGCGTGGATGTGGTCTATTACCGCGAGGGCGAAACCATTTTGGATGTGGGTAGCGTGCCCTCGCACTTGTTCGTGGTCATCAAAGGCTACGTCACCCAAAGCGAGGGCGACGAGATCATCACCACCTGCGGCCCCGACGATTGCTTTGACGGGCGCGGCCTGATGGCCGGCAAAAGCAGCAGCCGTTTCGTGGCTACCGAAGAAGTCGTGGCTTACCAACTGGCCAAGCAAGCCGTGCGCGATTTGATCGCCGCCAACGCCACCTTCGGCGCGCTGTTGTTTTCTGACTTGAGCGACAAGCTCAGCGCCGTGTCAGCGCGCAAGAGCCAGCACGAGCAGCAATCGCTGGCCTTGTCGCGGGTGGACGAAGCGTTTTTGCGCCCCGCGCACTTCGTCGATGCCGACACCGACATCTTGACCGTGGTGCGGCTGTTTCAGTCTGAGCGCACCTCGAATGTGTTGGTGCGCGAAGCGGTCACGTCAGCCGACACACCAGCGCGGCTGGGGATTTTTACCTCCACCACCTTGCAGCGTGCGGTGTTGGATGGCCGCCCGCTCAACACGCTGCCCGTGGGCGATTGGGCCTCTTTCCCGGTGATTGAAGTGCGCGCCGACGACCAGTTGGGCGATGCCATGACCGTGCTACTGCGCCACCGCGTCCACCGCTTGGCCGTCAGCCGCGACGGTCAAATCATCGGCGTGCTGGAGGCGCTGGACTTGTTCAGCTTCTTGTCCAACCAGTCGCACTTGATCACGGTGCGCATTGAAGAAGCGCGTGACTTGGCGGGTTTGGCGGTGGCAGCGACGCAGATCACCCGCATGATCGGCTTGCTGTACCGCAGTGGCAGCCGCGTCAACCTGATAGCCAAGCTGGTGCAGCAGCTCAACGCCCGTTTGTTTGAGCGCGCTTGGCAACTGATTGCACCGGCAGATTTGGTCGCCAACTCCTGCCTGTTCGTGATGGGCAGCGAAGGCCGGGGCGAGCAACTGCTCAAAACCGACCAAGACAACGGCCTGATCTTGCGCGATGACTACACCCCGCCCGCTGATTTGGCGGCGATTTGCCAGCGCTTTTCTGATGCGCTCAGCGACTTTGGCTACCCCGAATGCGCCGGGCGCATCATGGTCAACAACCCGCAGTGGTGCAAGCCGGTGGCCGAGTTTGCGCAGATGACGCGCCAGTGGCTCATCATGCCCAACCCCGATAGTTTGATGAACTTGGCCATCTTCATGGACGCGCACGCCGTCAGCGGCGATGCGCGCTTGCTGGCCGACGTGCAGCGCCGCCTGATGGAGCTGGCCACTGACAGCGATGCCGTGCTGGGCCGCTTTGCTGCCGCGATGGACGCTTTTGGCACCACCACCGGCTGGTGGAACCGCTTGCTGGGTTTGGGCGATGCCAACCAGCAATTGCACCTGAAAAAAGAAGGCTTGTTCCCGCTGGTACACGGCGTACGCAGCTTGGCGCTGGCGCACCGCATCACCGACACCAGCACCACCGACCGCCTCAACGCCTTGGTGGCTGATGGCCGCTTGACCCCCGAAATGGGCGCGGACTTGACCCAGAGCTTGCACTTTTTCATGGGGCTCAAGCTCAAAGCCGGGCTGGCCGAGCTGGATGTGGGCAAGCCCGTCACCGGCACCATTGACGTGCCCCGGCTCAGCAGCTTGGATCGGGATTTGCTCAAAGACACGCTGGGCGTGGTCAAGCAATTCAAGGCGCATCTGCGGCTGCGCTTTCACTTGGATGCCATCGGATGAGCACTTCATTGACCTCGCCGCGCTGGTGGCAAATCCTCAAGCGTGAATGGATGCTGTACCACATGGGCGACCAAGCGTTTCGCTTCATGTTCGACGCGCCGCCGCCCAATGAATGGGTGTCTCTGGACTGTGAAACCACCGGCCTGAGCGTGCGCAACGACGAGATCATCTCGATAGGCGCGGTGCGCATCGTCGGCAACCGCATCATGACCAGCGAGCGGCTGGAGCTGCTGATCAAGCCTGAAAAAGGCATCTCCGCCGAGAGCATCAAAATCCACCGCCTGCGCGAGCGCGATGTGGCCCAAGGCTTGTCGATTGACGAGGCGCTCAAGCGGCTGCTGCACTTCATTGGCAGCCGCCCGCTGGTGGGTTATTACTTGGAATTTGACGTGGCGATGATCAACCGAGCGCTGTTTCCGATGCTGGGCATCGGCTTGCCGCAGCCCAAGATCGAGGTCTCGGCCCTGTACCACGACTACAAGTTTCGGCAGCTACCGCCTTACCAGCAAGAAGCGCACGTCGGTATCGACCTGCGCTTTGACACGCTGATGGCCGACTTGGGCCTGCCGGTGCGCGACGCGCACGACGCGCTCAATGACGCGGTGATGGCGGCGCTGGCCTTCATCAAACTGCGCCAGTTGCGCCGCGAGTGAGGGCGTGGCCCTCTCGCGGTGGGTGCTCAGCGGTCGTCGTGCAAGTAGGTGGCTTGCTTGGGCAAGCGCAGGCTGACGAAGAAGGTCATCACCATCATGGCGGTGACGTACCAGTAAAACAGCGACTCGCTGCCGATGGACTTCAGCCCCAGCGCCACATACTCGGCGGAACCCCCAAAGGCGGCGTTGGCGATGGCGTAGGACAAACCCACGCCCAGCGCACGCAGCTCAGGCGGGAACATTTCTGCCTTCACGATGCCGCCGATGGACGAGTAAAAGCTGACGATGGCCAAGGCCAGCACGATCAGCGCGCCTGCTGCCACGGGGCTGGTCACGCCTTGCAGCAAGGTGAGGATGGGCATCGTTGCCAGCGTGCCCAGCGCGCCAAACAGCAGCATGTTGTTGCGTCGCCCAATGCGGTCAGACAGCGCGCCAAACAAAGGTTGCAGGCACATGTAAATGAACAGGCACACCGTCATCACGTTGCTGGCGGTCTTGATGGACATGCCTGCGGAGTTGACCAAGTACTTTTGCATGTACGTGGTGAAGGTGTAGAACATCAGCGAGCCGCCAGCGGTGTAACCCAGCACGGTGAAGAACGCTGCCTTGTGGTTCTTGAACAACTCGGCCATGCTGCCTGCGCCCCGGTTGGCGCGGCTTTCGGCGGTGGTGGTTTCATGCAGCGTGCGGCGCAGCAGCAAGGCGACCACAGCGGTGGCGGCACCGATGACGAACGGAATGCGCCAGCCCCAGTCTTTGAGTTCGGCTTCAGTCAAGAGCTGCTGCAACACCACGACCACCAGCACCGCCAGCAGTTGCCCGCCAATCAGCGTCACGTACTGGAACGAGGAGAAAAAGCCCCGTTGCCCGCGCATGGCGACTTCGCTCATGTAGGTGGCGGTGGTGCCGTATTCGCCG
>CALMOI010000199.1 GCA_937871735.1 uncultured Comamonadaceae bacterium | reverse complement strand
ACGCGCCATGCTTAACAGCCTTGTACGCCAGTTGAGTTCTGAAGGACGACCAGCCTGCATCCAAAACGGACTTTGCCATGCTGGTCTTGGCGAGTCCGGCTGCGGACACGTCGCCCACCGCGATGTAGTCAAACTCACGCACGATGCGAGTGCTGAGCTTGTGGAGGAAGTCACTGCGCCGATGGGCAATCTGCGCGTGAATCGCTTTCACTCGCTTTTTCTTGCCCGCCCGCTGTGCCACGGACAACGCCGCTTCGGTGTCCCGATAGATCCGCTGTGCCCCGATCTTCTCGCCCGTGGACAGGGTTGCGAAATCTTTCAGGCCCAGGTCTATGCCCGCGCCTTTGAGCGGCAAACGAACCTCAGCCGGACAAGCCACGTCAATGGCGATATTCAGAAACCAACGTCCCTGACTGTCACGGGAAAAATTACTGCTGTCTTTGATTTCCCCCTCGGGCAAGGCACGACTATGGAACACGCGAAAGGTGTTGCCCGCAAAGCGAAAAGCATCGCCTTCGCGTTTCAAGTCCCGCCCCTTGAACGGCACCCAGCCCAGCGACTTCTTGCCTCGGTAGCGCAAGTAGGGCCGGTTCTTTTGGCTGCGCGATTTGGCGTACTGTTCACACACCGCGTTGATCGTCCCAGAGTGCAGGCCCAGCTCTTTGCTGCTACCAGCGGTGAGCTTGTTCAGGTCGAAGCCGGTATGCCAACGCCTACCAAAGCGCAGAGCGTCTTTTTGCCGGTCATTGCAGAAATTCCAGACGAAGTTGACAGCACGGCTTTGCTGGTTCAGCAAGCCATTGAGCGACTTCACCCGATAGCGATAGACCAAGATCATGCTGCATATATTAACAGTGTTTTACACACAAAAATCAACCACAAACGCTTGGCGTTTGCCCTTTACCTCCCCGGCCTGAAAGCCTAGATTTCTTGGGAAAACCACAGATGAAAAAAATCCGTAGCCTGTTGGTGGCCAACCGCAGCGAGATCGCCATTCGGGTGCTGCGCGCAGCGTCTGAGCTGGGCATCCGCACCGTGGCGATCTATTCCAACGAAGACCGCTTTGCGCTGCACCGCTTCAAGGCCGACGAGTCCTATCTGGTCGGCGCGGGTAAAAAGCCCATTGCCGCCTATTTGGACATCGCCGACATCATCCGCATCGCCAAAGAGGCGGGTGTGGACGCGATCCACCCTGGCTACGGGTTTTTGTCCGAGAACCCGGACTTTGCCGACGCCTGCGCCGCCGCCGGTATCGCCTTCATCGGCCCCAAGGGCGATGTGATGCGCACCCTGGGCAACAAGGTTGCGGCCCGCGCCGTGGCCGTGGCGGCGGGCGTGCCGGTGGTGCCCGCCACCGGGGCGCTGCCCCCTGATTTGGAAGCTGCCAAAGTGCTGGCCGCCCAAGTCGGCTACCCGCTGATGCTCAAAGCCAGTTGGGGCGGTGGCGGACGCGGTATGCGCGTGATCGAGACCGAAGCCGACCTCGCCCCCATGATGGAAGTCGCCAAGCGCGAAGCCCTGGCCGCCTTTGGCAACGACGAGGTCTATTTAGAAAAGCTGGTGCGCCGCGCCCGCCACGTCGAGGTGCAGGTGCTGGGCGATATGCACGGCAACCTCGTCCATCTGTTTGAGCGCGACTGCTCGGTGCAGCGCCGCAACCAAAAAGTGGTGGAACGCGCCCCCGCGCCCTACATGGACGCCGCCACCCGCCAAGAGCTGTGCGATTCCGCCCTGCGCTTGGCCCGCGCCGCCGGTTACAGCCACGCCGGTACGGTGGAATACCTGTACGACGTGGACTCGGGCCGCTATTACTTTATTGAAGTCAATCCGCGCATTCAGGTGGAACACACCGTGACCGAGCAGGTCACGGGCGTGGACATCGTCAAAGCGCAAATCCGCGTGACCGAGGGTGCGCGGGTGGGTGATGAAGACGCCTTCATCCCGCAGCAGGCCGACATCAGCCTGCGCGGCCACGCGCTGCAATGCCGCGTGACCACCGAAGACCCCGAGAACAACTTCACCCCCGACTACGGCAAGATGGCCGTCTACCGCAGCGCGGCGGGCTTTGGCATCCGGCTGGATGCGGGCACGGCCTACGCTGGGGCGGTCATCACGCCCTACTACGACTCGCTGCTGGTCAAGGTCACCGCCTGGGGCCACACCCCAGACGAAGCCGCCGCCCGCATGGACAGAGCGCTGCGCGAGTTCCGCGTGCGCGGGCTCTCGACCAACTTGCAGTTTTTAGAAAACGTCATCGCCCACCCGCTGTTCCGCTCGGGCGAATGCACCACGCGCTTTATTGACACCACGCCCGAGCTGTTCACCTTCAGCAAGCGGCGCGACCGGGCCACGCGCCTGCTCAAGTTCTTGGGCGAAGTCGCCATCAACGGCAACCCGGAGATGAAGGGCCGCACCCTGCCCGCCCTGCCGCTGCCCGCGCCCATCAAGCCGGTGTGCGACCTGACTGCGCCCATTCCCCAAGGCAGCCGCGACCGCCTGAAAGAGCTGGGTGCCAGCGGCTTTGCCGAGTGGATGCGCGCCCAGCCCCAGGTGCTGCTGACCGACACCACCATGCGCGACGCGCACCAGTCGCTGTTTGCCACCCGCATGCGCACCCACGACATGCTGGCGGTGGCCCCGCACTACGCGCGCCTGTTGCCCGGCCTGTTCAGCATGGAATGCTGGGGCGGCGCGACCTTTGACGTGGCCCTGCGCTTTTTGAAAGAAGACCCGTGGGAGCGGCTGGCGCGCCTGCGCGAGGCCACGCCCAACATCCTGTTCCAGATGCTGCTGCGCGCCTCCAACGCCGTGGGCTACACCAACTACGCCGACAACGTGGTGCGCTACTTTGTGCAGCAAGCCGCCAAAAACGGTGTGGACGTGTTCCGCGTGTTCGACTCGCTCAACTGGGTCGAGAACATGCGCGTGGCGATGGACGCCGTCATCGAAACCGGCGCGCTGTGCGAAGGCACGCTGTGCTACACCGCCGACCTGTTCGACACCCGCCGCGACAAGTACAACCTGAAGTACTACGTGGCTCTGGCCAAACAGCTAGAAAAGGCCGGTGCCCACATCTTGGGCATCAAAGACATGGCCGGGGTTTGCAAGCCGCGCGCCGCGCACGAGCTGGTGCGGGTGCTGAAACAAGAAGTCGGCCTGCCGATCCACTTCCACACCCACGACACCAGCGGCATCGCCGCCGCCTCGGTGCTGGCGGCGATAGACGCGGGCTGCGACGCGGTGGATGGCGCGCTGGACGCCATGAGCGGCCTGACCTCACAGCCCAACCTGGGCTCGATAGCCGCCGCGCTGCAAGGCACGGCCCGCGACCCCGGCCTGGACTTGGGTGCGATGCAGTCCCTGTCGCATTACTGGGAAGGCGTGCGCCGCGCCTACGCCCCGTTCGAGCCCGACATGCGCGCAGGCACCTCGGATGTCTACAACCACGAAATGCCCGGCGGCCAGTACACCAACCTGCGCGAGCAAGCGCGGGCGATGGGCTT
>CALMOI010000198.1 GCA_937871735.1 uncultured Comamonadaceae bacterium | reverse complement strand
CGGTTTACTGGCCCGTTTGCCAACCTGAAGCGGCCTGCAAACCTGCGGGCACCGTGGTGCTGCTGCCTCAAAAAAATGGGGCTCCGAGTGCGGTGATTGTGGAATCTTCGGCGGGCACAGGCTTGCTCTCTACCCCGTACCAAACGGCTGAAACCAATGCGCAAGGCTCCATCCAAGTCGGAGCCACCACCGCTGAGGCCGTCGCCAAACGTTATCCGTGGCTGCTGTCACTGCGCCCGCCCGAGCCTCAAAACCTGACGGTGTACTTCACCAGCAGCAAGCCACGCCTGACCGCAGAGTCCGAAGCAGAGATCCAAGCGCTGCTGGCCTTCGTCGCCAAATGGCCGGGGTCGGAGGTCACCATCGTTGCGCATACGGACACCACGGGCTCTACTGCGCTCAACGACCGCCTCTCGCTGGAGCGCGCCCAAGCACTGCGCGAACTTTTCATCGCGGCGGGCCTGCGGGCAGAGCTGGTGAACGCTACCGGCATGGGTGAGCGCGACTTGGCCGTCCCCACCGCTGACAATGTGGATGAGCCCCGCAACCGCCGCGCCGTCATCAGCGTGCGGTGACTGCGTGCAAAATCGGCGCATGCACGATATGCCCTCTCCATCCAACGAACCCAGCTCTGAAACCGCCGCCCCGGCACCAACCGGCCAGCCCCGCAACCCGCTGCATGGCTTGACGCTAGAAGCCATCGTCACCGCACTGGTGGCGGAGTACGGCTGGGACGGTTTGGGCGAACGCATTGCGGTGCGCTGCTTCACGCACGACCCCAGCATCAAATCCAGCTTGAAGTTTTTGCGCAAAACGCCGTGGGCGCGCGAGAAGGTCGAAAGTCTTTACCTGTTCATGCTGCGCGATGCTCGCCGCGCCGCCCGTTGAGGTTGAACCTGGCCTGCGCCTGATTCACTCCGATGCGGCGCTGCTGGTGTTGGACAAGCCCGCTGGCCTGCTGGCCGTGCCGGGGCGCGGTGCCGACAAACAAGACTGCCTGAGTACACGCGCCCAGCAGGTCTGGCCCGAAGCACTGGTGGTTCACCGATTGGACATGGGCACCTCCGGCCTGATCGTGATGGCGCGCAGCACCGAAGCGCAACGCCGTCTCAGCATGGCTTTTGCGGCGCGGCAAGTTCACAAACGCTACGTGGCGTTGGTCGCGGGTCACTTGCCAGCACCGGTCAGCAGTGAAGCGCTGGATGGCTGGGGCTGCATCGACCTGCCGCTGCTGCTGGACTGGCCCAACCGCCCTTTGAGCAAAGTAGATCACGCTCACGGCAAACCCAGCACGACCCGCTGGCGGGTGCAAGCGCATGTGACGCTGCCCGCAACCGATACGCCTTGCACGCGGGTGGAGCTGGAACCCGTTACAGGTCGCTCGCACCAACTGCGCGTGCATCTGCTGGCGCTGGGTCACCCTATCGTGGGCGATGCGCTTTATGCACCGCCCGCCGTGCAAGCGCTGGCTCCGCGCCTGCTGCTGCACGCCGAGCAACTCGAACTCGCTCACCCCGACACAGGCGAGTGGCTGCGGTTTGCCAGCCCCGCGCCGTTTTAAAGCCCGCGCTTCAGTAAATTTGCGGAATCAAAATCTCTTCGGGGACAGGGCCGCGCACGTAGTCGTCATGGCGCTCACGTGGGGGCAAAACGACTTGAGGGCGCTCGGTTTCAAAGTAGTCCATTTGCTGCAACAGATGGTGGATGCAGTTCAAGCGGGCTTTCTTTTTGTCGTCGGCGGGCACGATCCACCACGGCGCTTCAGGGATGTGCGTGCGCGCCAGCATCACCTCTTTGGCGCGGGTGTAGTCTTCCCAGCGGCGGCGCGATTCCAAGTCCATCGGGCTGAGCTTCCACTGCTTGAGCGGATCATGGATGCGGCCCAAAAAGCGCAGGTTTTGCTCGTCGTCTGAGATTGAAAACCAGTATTTGATGACCTGAATGCCCGAGCGCACCAGCATTTTTTCAAACTCAGGCACGCTGCGAAAGAACTCTTCGTACTGCTCATCAGTGCAAAAACCCATCACTTTTTCGACCCCGGCGCGGTTGTACCAGCTGCGGTCAAACAGCACGATCTCGCCCGCTGCGGGCAAGTGCGAGGCGTAGCGCTGAAAGTACCACTGCGTGCGTTCGCGGTCGTTGGGCGCGGGCAAGGCGGCCACGCGGCACACGCGCGGGTTCAGCCGCTGGGTGATGCGCTTGATCACGCCGCCCTTGCCTGCCGCATCGCGCCCTTCAAAGAGGATGACCACTTTGTGCCCGGTCGCCACCACCCAGTCTTGCAGCTTGACCAGTTCGCCTTGCAGACGAAACAGCTCTTCAAAGTAGCGCAGACGCACGGCTTTGTCTTCGTGGACGAAACGCGGCTGGCCCGACTCGTCGTGCCCCAGCAAGGACCGATCTTCCAGCTCCATTTCCAACTCTTCGTCGTAGCTGTCGATCAATTCGCGGTGCAGACGGCGGCTCAGGTCTTCGGTATCAGGCGTGGGAGTGGAGCTCATGGCAGGCAAGCCCGGCAAGCGGGCTATGAAGGTAAAACGCACAGGGTACCGCCCCTTGATGGCAGTTTGATGACGCTCATGTGACCTCGGGTTTTCCTTGATTTTCACCGTCCGTGCCATACTGAAAAACGGTTGTTTTGAGCTTGTCAGCGCGGTGTAGTCATGCGTCATCACACTGAAGCTGTAATTCAAAATTCAAAATTTCCATCTCAACCCAAAACCCCAGAGGAGTTCAGTCATGAGTCGTGAAGTTGTAGTCGTCAGCGGCGTGCGCACCGCCATCGGTACCTACGGTGGCAGCCTGAAAGACATTCCCCCCAGCGAGCTGGCCGCGCAAGTGGTGCGCGAATCACTGGCCCGCGCCGGTGTGGACGGCCAAGATGTCGGCCACGTTGTGTTCGGCCACGTGGTCAACACCGAACCCAAAGACATGTACCTGAGCCGCTTGGCCGCCGTGAACGGTGGCTGCGCCGAAGGCACGCCCGCCTTCAACGTCAACCGCCTGTGCGGTTCGGGCCTGCAAGCCATCGTCTCGGCCAGCCAGAGCATTTTGCTGGGCGACACCGACATCGCCATTGGCGGCGGCGCTGAAAACATGAGCCGTGGCCCCTACGCCAGCCTGAACATGCGCTGGGGCGCACGCATGGGCGACACCAAGATGGTGGACATGGTGGTTGGCGCGCTGCACGACCCCTTCCACACCATCCACATGGGCGTGACCGCTGAAAACGTCGCCGCCAAGTACGGCATCACCCGCGAAATGCAAGACGCGCTGGCCGTTGAAAGCCACAACCGCGCCCAACGTGCGATTGAAGCCGGTCTGTTCAAAGATCAAATCTTGCCCATCATCTTGAAGAGCAAAAAAGGCGACGTGGCCTACGCCGTTGATGAGCACTACCGCCCGAACTGCTCGATGGCCGACTTGGCCAAGCTCAAGCCGGTGTTTGTGAAAGAAAACGGCACCGTCACCGCTGGCAACGCCTCGGGCATCAACGACGCCGC
>CALMOI010000197.1 GCA_937871735.1 uncultured Comamonadaceae bacterium | reverse complement strand
TCAAAGGTTTTATTGAGCTGCACAGCCTGCTGCCCAAGGGCGTGAAGCTGATGCCCGAAGACGTGTTTGCCCGCGCCAGCTATGTGCTGTCGGCGAAGGTGCTTGACCCGCAATTCCAAGGCCAAATCAAAGAGCGGCTGAACTCGCGTGATGCGGTGCGCCTCGTCAGCAGCTTTGTGCGCCCGGCGCTGGAGCTGTGGCTGAACCAGCATGTCGATTACGGCAAAAAGCTGGCCGAACTGGCGATACGCGCTGCGCAAAGCCGCCAGCGTGCGGGCCAAAAAGTCGAAAAGCGCAAAGGCTCGGGCGTGGCAGTGCTGCCCGGCAAGCTCACCGACTGCGAAAGCCGCGACATCGCGCACAACGAGGTGTTTTTGGTGGAAGGCGATTCGGCAGGCGGCAGCGCCAAAATGGGCCGCGACAAAGAAAACCAAGCCGTGTTGCCCCTGCGCGGCAAGGTGCTGAACACCTGGGAAGTCGAACGCGACCGGCTGTTTGCCAACACGGAAATCCACGACATTGCGGTGGCCATCGGCGTTGACCCGCACGGCCCTGATGACGCGCCCGACCTGAGCGGCCTGCGCTACGGCAAAGTTTGCATCTTGAGCGACGCGGATGTGGACGGATCGCACATCCAAGTGCTGCTGCTGACGCTGTTCTTCCGCCACTTTCCGAAGCTGATTGAGGCCGGGCATGTTTACGTGGCGCGGCCGCCGCTGTTTCGGGTGGATGCACCAGCGCGTGGCAAAAAGCCCGCGTCCAAGGTGTACGCGCTGGACGAAGGCGAACTCAGCGCCATCCTTGACAAGCTGCGCAAAGAAGGCGTGCGCGAAGGTGCATGGACCATCAGCCGCTTCAAAGGTTTGGGTGAAATGAACGCCGGACAGTTGTGGGAAACCACGCTCAACCCCGACACCCGCCGCCTGCTGCCGGTGCAGTTGGGCAGCATCGACTTTGAGGCCACCGCCGCCCTCATCACCAAGCTGATGGGCAAAGGCGAAGCCGCCGCCCGTCGCGAGCTGATGGAACTGCACGGCGACGCGGTGGACGTGGACATTTAAACCGCTTGAAAGTCGCCCATGAACCCTGCCGCCCATCCTGCCGTCCGCGTGCGTTTGCGCCCGACCCGGCCTGCTGATTTGCCCTATGTGCTGCGGCTGGAGCACGACCCCAGCAACCTGCCCGCCGTGCTGCCGTGGGAATTGGCGCAGCACGAAGCGGCGCTGCGTTTTCCAGACTTTCGGCATTTCATGCTCGAAGCCGGGCCGGGGCTGGAGCCCGCCGGATTTGTGATCTTGAGCGGCTGCCGCAGCCCGCACCAAACCATCGAACTCAAGCGCTTGGTCAGCCACCACAAAGGCTTGGGCCACGGGCGCGCCGCGCTGCGGCTGGTTAAGCAACTGGTGTTTGACGACTTGCAAGCGCACCGCCTGTGGTTTGAAGTGCGCGAGCGCAGCGTCGCCACCCGCACCTTGGCCGAGAGCGAAGGCTTTGTGCTGGAAGGCCGCCTGCGCGATGCCGTGCGCACCGTGGCCGATGTGGATGCAGATGCCCCAGCGCGTGAGTCGCTGCTGCTGCTGTCTATGCTGACCGCCGAATGCGGCACTCGCCGCGCCCAGCGGCTGGAGCTTCTCGGATGAAGTGGCTGCTGGCCTTGCTGCTGCTGTGCGGCGGGTTGCCGCCCGCGCTGGCCGACGTGTGGGGCTACATCGACGACCTAGGCACTGCCCACTTCGCCGCCGAAGCGCAAGACGAGCGCTACCAGCTGTTTTACCGAAGCACCGATGCCGCCACCGCAGACGCGCCCACGGCCAACAACCCGAACGCCTTCATCGCGCAAGTGCGGCTGCTGGCTTACTTTGAAGTCGCGCCCGGCTACAAAGCGGTGCAGCACTTGCTGCGCGAGGCCTCGGTGCGGCACCGGCTTGATCTGGAGCTGTTGAAAGCCTTGATCGTCACCGAATCGGGGTTTGATGCGCGGGCCGTGTCGCCTAAAGGCGCGGTCGGGCTGATGCAGCTCATGCCCACCACCGCCATGCGCTACGGCGTGAAGGCCGACAAACATGGCCGCGTTGAAGACAAACTGGCCGACCCGCGCACCAACATCCAAGCCGGAGCGCAACTGCTGCACGAGCTGATGCTGCGCTACGACGGCCAGCTTGACTTGGTGTTGGCCGCCTACAACGCCGGAGCCGGTGCGGTCAAGCGCGCTGGCAACCGCGTGCCGCCCTACAAAGAGACGCAAAACTACGTCAAAACCATCACCCAGCTCTACACCTTGCTGCAACCGCCGCCCAGCGTCGCCTTGCAGCAGGCCGAAGCCCGCGTGCGCACCACCTTCCCCGCTGGCGGGGCGGCGGGGCGCGGCAACATGATTCCTTCTTCTGCGCCAACCGTCACTCCCGCATTGACGCTGGCGCGCGACACGGTCTTTTACTGATGAACGACTTGCTTTCCCTGCTGCCTGATTTCCCTGTTCCGCCGACTCCGCCCAACCCGCCCGCAGCGCAGGCCGTGGCCGAGTCTGACGACGGCCTGAACCTTGCCAACTACGCCCAACGCGCCTATTTGGAATACGCCCTGAGCGTGGTCAAAGGCCGCGCCTTGCCCGACGTGTGCGACGGCCAAAAGCCCGTGCAGCGCCGCATTTTGTACAGCATGTCGCGCATGGGCTTGGGCTTTGGCGGGGCCAATGGCAACGTCGGGGCCAAACCCGTTAAAAGCGCCCGCGTGGTGGGCGACGTGCTGGGCCGCTTTCACCCGCACGGCGACCAAGCCGCTTACGACGCGCTGGTGCGCATGGCGCAAGACTTCAGCCAGCGCTACCCGCTGATTGACGGCCAAGGCAACTTTGGCAGCCGCGACGGCGACGGCGCAGCCGCCATGCGCTACACCGAAGCGCGCCTCGCCAAGATCACCAGCTTGCTGCTGGACGAGATCGACGAAGGCACGGTGGACTTCCAGCCCAACTACGACGGCTCCACCGAAGAGCCGCGCCAACTGCCTGCCCGCCTGCCGTTCACGCTGCTGAACGGGGCCAGCGGCATTGCCGTGGGCTTGGCCACTGAAATCCCCAGCCACAACCTGCGCGAAATTGCCAACGCTTGCGTCGCGCTGGTCAAGAACCCCGCGTTGACCGATGCCGAATTGTTCGCGCTGGTGCCCGGCCCGGACTACCCCGGCGGCGGCCAAATCATCAGCAGCGCCGCCGACATTGCCGAGGCCATGAAG
>CALMOI010000196.1 GCA_937871735.1 uncultured Comamonadaceae bacterium | reverse complement strand
TGCCCGGCTCGTGGCCCTGCTGCGTGACCTTGAGCAGCACCACGTCGTTGTCGCAATCGAGGCGAATGTCATGCACGGTTTGCACGTGGCCCGACTCTTCGCCCTTGAACCACAGCTTGCCGCGCGAACGGCTGAAATACACGGCGCGCCCGAGTTCAGCGGTTTTTTGCAGCGCCTCGCGGTTCATCCAGGCGAACATCAACACATCGCCGGTGGCGGCTTCTTGGGCAATGGCGGGCACGAGTCCTTGGGCATCCCATTTCACGGCATCCAGCCAAACGGTGGCGAGAGGGGTGGCGGTCACGGCATCGGGCATGTATGGCCCAACATTCAAAATCTAAAAACGGGCGCGGCGCTCACAGGCGCACCGGAATGCCGCGCTCGGCCATGCGCGCTTTGGCTTGGCCCACGGTGTATTCGCCGTAATGGAAGATGCTGGCAGCCAGCACCGCATCAGCTCCGCCTTGTTGCACACCGTCAGCCAAGTGGTCGAGGTTGCCCACGCCGCCCGAGGCAATCACCGGCACGCTGACCGCATCGCTCACCGCGCGGGTCAGGGCCAGGTCAAAGCCGGACTTGGTGCCGTCGCGATCCATGCTGGTCAACAAAATCTCGCCTGCGCCGTATGCGGCCATTTGCGTGGCCCACGCCACCGCATCGAGGCCGGTATTTTTGCGGCCACCGTGGCTGTACACATCCCAGCCTTCGCCGCGATGGAGCAAGTCTTCGCCGTGGCGGCGCTTGGCATCAATCGCCACCACGATGCACTGCGCGCCGTACTTGGCTGATGCATCGCGGATCACCTGCGGATTGGCAATGGCAGCGGAATTGAAGCTGGTTTTGTCAGCTCCGGCATTGAGCAAGCGGCGCACGTCTTCCACGGTGCGCACACCGCCGCCCACGGTGAGCGGAATGAAGACTTGGCTGGCCACGGCCTCAATGATGTGCAAGATCAAATCGCGGCCATCGCTGGTGGCAGTGATGTCGAGGAAGGTGAGTTCGTCTGCGCCTTGGTCGTTGTAGCGGGCGGCGATTTCCACCGGGTCGCCCGCATCGCGCAGTTCAACAAAATTAACGCCCTTGACCACACGGCCACCGGTCACGTCAAGGCAAGGAATGATTCGTTTGGCAAGCATGGAAGATTGTAAGTTGGGGGTGGTCACAGCACCGTCAGACGCTGCCAGCCCTGCCAAGTGGCACCGGCGGCCACGCTCACGGGCTTGAGCACTTGCGCCGCTTCCACGCAAAGCATTTGGCTGTAGCCGTCGCTGGGCATGTCTGCCAAGCGGGCGCAAAGTTCAGCGCCGGGGTTCCACACCACGGTGTCGGCCAGACTGTCGCTTTGCGAGATGCGCAGGCGGTGCGAGCCGTCATGCAAGGTCAGCGGTGCTGACGCGGCCACGTAGACGCGGTCGAACTCGCCATCAAAAAAGACATCGTCTTCTTGCAAGCCGAGTTGATCGGTCAGCGCATCCCAGCTGGGTTGACCTTGCAGGCCGCTGAGCCACACTGTCGTGATGTCTTGCACCGCCAAATAGCTGTGCAATGCGCCGGTGAAGGTCAGTGGCTGCGCATCGGTGTTGCGCACCACCAGCGTCAGTTGCAGGCTGTCAGGGGCCAATTGCACCAGCAGCGTCGCGCTGAAGGCTTGCGGCCACAGCGCGCGCGTGGCGTCGTTGTCGGTCAAGTGCAGCGCCAATTGCGCAGCGCTGCCCACCCATTCAGCGACGGGCTCAGCCGTCCACGGCAGGTTGCGGGCAAAGCCATGCTTGGGCAAGGGGCCACGTTGGTTGAACTGCGGAAAGCACAACGGCACGCCGCCCCGTATCGCCGAATGACCATCAACCAGCGCCTCAGGACTGAGGTACAAACGCTCACGCCCGCCCGACACCCACGACAGCACATGCGCGCCGTGCAACGCCACCAGCACAGTGTCGCCGCCGGGCAAACTCATGCGCAAACAGGGCTGACCGTGATGTTTTTCAGGAGTTAACTTCGGCGTGGGCATGGTGGGGTCTGTGCCGTGAGCGGATTTTTCAGCCATTGATCTCGTCAGCGCGCTGCTGGGCAGCGGCGAAATCCAAGTCGCCGGAGTAAATCGCGCGGCCACAGATCACGCCTTCCACACCTTCACGCTCGACGGCGCACAGCTGCTCAATGTCAGCCATGTTCGACAAGCCGCCCGAGGCAATCACCGGAATGTGCAGCGCCTGTGCCAGCTTGACGGTGGCGTCGATGTTGATGCCAGACAACATGCCATCACGCCCGATGTCGGTGTAAATGATGGATTCAACGCCCCAGTCTTCAAACTTCTTGGCCAAATCCACCACCTCGTGGCCGGTGAGTTTGCTCCAGCCGTCGGTGGCGACTTTGCCGTCTTTGGCATCCAAGCCGACGATGATGTGGCCGCCAAACGCGGTGCAAGCATCGCGCAAAAAGCCGGGGTTTTTGACCGCAGCCGTGCCGATGATGACGTAGCGCAGACCGTTGTCGATGTACTTTTCGATGGTGTCCAGATCGCGAATACCGCCGCCCAGTTGCACCGGAATGTGGTGACCCACGGCTTTCAAAATCGACTTGATGGCCGCGTTGTTTTGCGGTTTGCCCGCAAACGCGCCATTCAAATCGACCAAATGCAGGCGACGTGCGCCCTGCTCGACCCATTTGAGTGCCATCGCGGCGGGGTCTTCGCCGAAGGTGGTGGACTGGTCCATGTCGCCTTGTTTGAGGCGAACGCAGTGGCCGTCTTTGAGGTCAATCGCAGGAATGAGCAGCATGGTGATACGAGAAAAAAGGCTGATCCGCAGTGGTCAGCCCGAACGGGACATGAAAAGGGTTAAGGGTTCCAGCGCAAGAAATTGCGGTACAAGGCCAAGCCCTGATCTGCGCTTTTTTCAGGGTGAAACTGAGTGGCAAAAAGATTATCGCGGGCAACGGCAGCCGTGAAGCGACCGCCGTAGTCGGCCTCGCCCACACTGTGGCGCGCATCTGACGGGCGAGCGTAAAAGCTGTGTACGAAATAGAACCAGCTGCCGTCCGGCACCTCGCCCCACACCGGGTGGCGACCCGCGCCGTGGTCGGCTTGCAGCACGCGGTTCCAGCCCATTTGCGGCACTTTGTAGCGACTGCCATCGGGTTGAGTTTGCCCGGCCAGGTCGAACTTGACGACTTCACCGTGGATCAAGCCCAAGCCGGGCGTGTCGCCTTCGGCGCTGTGGTCGAGCAGCATTTGCATGCCCACGCACACGCCAAACAGCGGTTTTTTGGCCGCAGCATCCAGCACGGATGCCAGCAGGCCAGACTCGCGCAGCTCGCGCATACAGTCCGGCATTGCGCCTTGGCCGGGCAGCACCACGCGGTCGGCATCGAGCACTTGCTGCGGGCTGGAGGTGATGATCACCTCCACGCCCGTGCCTTGGGCGGCGTGAATCACCGCTTGCGCCACCGAGCGCAAATTGCCCATGCCGTAATCGACCACGGCCACGGTGTTGGTCAAAGCAGTCATGGTTACAGCGAGCCTTTGGTGGAAGGAATCATGCCTGCCGAACGCGGATCCAGCTCCAGCGCAGCACGCAAGGCGCGGGCAAAAGCTTTGAAGACGGTTTCGGCTTGATGGTGGGCGTTGTCGCCGCGCAGGTTGTCGATGTGCAGCGTCACGCCCGCATGGTTCACGAAGCCTTGGAAAAATTCATAGGTGAGCTGGGTGTCAAAGCCGCCGATCATGCCGCTCTTGAACGGCACATGCATCTCCAGCCCCGGACGACCCGAGAAGTCAATCACCACGCGGCTCAGCGCCTCATCCAGCGGCACGTAAGCGTGGCCGTAGCGGCGAATGCCCTTCTTGTCGCCCACGGCTTTGTGTACCGCTTGGCCCAAGGTGATGCCCACGTCTTCCACGGTGTGATGGCCGTCAATGTGCAGGTCGCCGATGGCGTGAATGTCCAAGTCGATCAGGCCGTGGCGGGCAATTTGATCGAGCATGTGGTCAAAAAAACCGATGCCGGTGTGCAGCTTGGACTGGCCCGTGCCGTCCAAGTTGAGGCGAACGGTGATTTGCGTCTCGGCAGTGTTGCGCGAGACTTCGGCGGTGCGCGGTGCAAGGGGTGTGGCAGCAAGAGTCATACGGTGGCGAGGCAGCTGGTGCAATTTTAAAAAATGGTCTGACAGTTGACCTGCTCAGGCAGCGCCACGCATGGGCGGCACCTCGGTCAAGCGCAGTTCGGCGGCGCGGGCGTGGGCTTGCAGACCTTCGCCATAGGCCAATTCAGCGGCAATCGTGCCCAGCGTTTGCGCTCCGGCGGCGCTGACTTCAATCAAGCTGCTGCGCTTTTGGAAGTCGTACACGCCCAGCGGCGAGCTGAAGCGCGCCGTGCCCGACGTGGGCAGCACGTGATTCGGCCCGGCGCAGTAGTCACCCAGGCTTTCGCTGGTGTACGCGCCCAAAAAGATGGCCCCAGCGTGTCGCAGCAGCGGCTCCCAGCGGTGCGGTTCGCTGCTGGAAACTTCCAAATGCTCAGGCGCGATGCGGTTGCTGATGGCGCAAGCTTCTTCCATGTTGCGCGTCAAGATCAGCGCGCCCCGGTCGTTCAGACTCTTGGCGATGATCTCGCGGCGCGGCATCTCGGGCAGCAGACGGGTGATGGCGGCTTGCACCGCGTCGAGGTAAGCCGCATCCGGGCACAGCAAGATGGATTGCGCCAGCTCATCGTGCTCGGCTTGGCTGAACAAGTCCATCGCCACCCAGTCGGCGGGCGTGGAGCCGTCGGCCAGCACCAAAATCTCAGACGGGCCCGCGATCATGTCGATGCCCACGGTGCCGAACACGCGCTTCTTGGCGCTGGCCACGTAGGCATTGCCGGGGCCGGTGATCTTGTCCACTTTGGGCACGCTGGCGGTGCCGTAAGCCAGAGCGGCTACGGCCTGCGCGCCACCGATGGTGAAGGCGCGGCTGACACCCGCCACGTAGGCCGCAGCCAGCACCAGCGCATTCTTTTCGCCACGCGGCGTGGGCACCACCATGATAATTTCGCTCACACCGGCCACATGGGCAGGGATGGCGTTCATCAGCACGCTAGACGGGTACGCCGCCTTGCCACCGGGCACATAGATGCCGACGCGATCCAGCGGCGTGACTTTTTGGCCCAGCAGCGTGCCATCTTCGTCGCGGTAGCTCCAGCTCTCGCCGCTGGCGCGCTTTTGCGCCTCGTGATAAGTGCGGACACGGCGGGCGGCGGCTTCGAGGGCGGACTTTTGCGCGGCGGGCAAGCCATCAAACGCGGCCTTCAGCTCAACTTGGGTCAGCTCCAGCTCGGCCATGCTGGCCACACTCAGGCCATCAAAGCGCTGGGTGTAGTCCAGAACGGCAGCGTCACCGCGCTGCTGCACATCGGCCAAGATGTCGGCCACGCGGCCTTCGATGGCGGCATCGGTGTCGGCAGACCAATGCAGGCGCGCTTGGAAGTCAGCCTCAAAAGAAGCATCAGCAGTAGACAGGCGGGCGGGAGCGGCAATCAGCGTCATGACAGTACGAACAACCTAAGCGGAGTGGACGATGGCACCCGCAAACGCATCAATGATGGCGCGCAGCGGAGCTTGTTTGAGTTTGAGCGAGGTCTGGTTCACCACCAAACGCGAGCTGATGTCCATGATGCGCTCGACTTCGACCAAATGGTTGGCTTTGAGCGTGCTACCGGTAGACACCAGATCGACGATGGCATCGGCCAACCCGGTCAGCGGGGCCAATTCCATGCTGCCGTAGAGCTTGATCAAGTCCACATGCACGCCCTTGGTCGCGAAAAATTCGCGGGCGATGTTGGTGTACTTGGTCGCCACCTTCAGGCGCGAGCCTTGGCGCACGGCGCGCTCATAGTCAAAGTCGGCGCGCACGGCCACGCTCATGCGGCACTTGGCAATTTGCAAGTCCAGCGGCTGGTACAAACCTTGGCCGCCGTGCTCCAAGAGTGTGTCTTTGCCGGTCACGCCCAAGTCGGCGCCGCCGTATTCCACGTAGGTGGGCACGTCGGTGGCGCGCACCAGCACCACGCGCACGTCGGGCTGGTTGGTGGGCAAGATCAACTTGCGCGATTTTTCAGGGTCTTCCAGCACCTCGATGCCTGCGGCTTTGAGCAGCGGCAAGGTTTCTTCAAAGATGCGACCTTTGGACAGGGCGAGCGTGATCATTGAATTCTTTCGATGTCCGCGCCTATGCCGCGCAGTTTGGCTTCCATCTGGTCGTAGCCGCGATCCAAGTGGTAGATGCGATCGACCACCGTTTCGCCCTCGGCCACCAACCCGGCAATCACCAAGCTGGCCGAGGCGCGCAAGTCGGTTGCCATCACGGTGGCACCGGACAGGCGCGGCACGCCTTCCACGACCGCGATTTTGCCGTCGATTTGAATGCGTGCGCCCAAGCGCAGCAGCTCATTGACGTGCATGAAGCGGTTTTCAAAAATGGTTTCGGTGACTTTGCTGCTGCCTTGCGCGATGCAGTTGAGCACCATGAATTGCGCTTGCATGTCGGTCGGGAAACCGGGGTACTCGGTGGTGCGAAAGCTCATCGCTTCCAAATACTGGTACGCGGGCGACGCAGCTTGAATGCGGATGCCTTGCGCGCCCAAGTCGGTGACGTTGGCACCGGCTTCGAGCAGCTTGTCGATCACCGCGTCCAAGTGGTCGGCGCGACCGTGGCGCAACACCACATCACCGCCCGTGGCGGCCACGGCGCACAAGAAAGTGCCTGCTTCGATGCGGTCGGCCACCACGGTGTGCGTGCAGCCGTGCAGCGCGTCCACGCCTTGAATGCGGATGCGGCTGGTGCCGTGGCCTTCGATCTTGGCACCCATCTTGATGAGCATTTCGGCCAGATCGACAATTTCAGGCTCTTCGGCGGCGTTTTCCAAGATGGTTTCGCCTTCGGCGAGCGCGGCGGCCATCAGGAAGTTTTCGGTGCCGGTCACGGTCACCATGTCGGTGGTGATGCGCGCGCCCTTCAAGCGGGTGCGACCTGCGGGCAGCGCGGCCAGCATGTAGCCGTGCTCGACCGTGATTTCAGCGCCCATCGCTTGCAAGCCTTTGATGTGCTGATCCACCGGGCGCGAGCCAATCGCGCAGCCGCCGGGCAACGACACCTTGGCGCGACCAAAACGCGCCAACAGCGGCCCCAGCGCCAGCACCGAGGCGCGCATGGTTTTGACCAGCTCGTAAGGCGCTTCGGGCAAGTTCAGCGCGCCGGCGTTGAGCTGCACCGTGCCGGTGTCATCGCGCTCGGCGCTCACACCCATGTTGCGGATCAGCTTGAGCATGGTGGCCACGTCTTGCAGGCGTGGCACATTGACCAGCGTGACCGGCTCGGCGGTCAGCAAGGCGGCGCACAGCTCGGGCAAAGCGGCGTTTTTAGCGCCAGAAATTTGAACTTCGCCGTGGAGCTGACGGCCACCGCGAATAAGGAGTTTGTCCATGGAAAACTTAAGAAAGCACAGCACCCGGCGCACAGCGGGCCGGGGTGAACAGGGTTGACTGAAAGCGGGTTTGGGGTGCTATCGCTTATTGCGACAACGCGGCCCATTCGGTAGGGGTCAAGGTCTTCATCGACAGGGCGTGAACCTCGTCGGTCTTGATCTTGTCACCCAAGGTGGCATAGACGCGCTGATGGCGGGCGATGGGGCGACGGCCTTCGAACTCCGCCGACACGATGGTGGCCGACCAATGACGGCCATCGCCTTCGACGGTGATGTGTTCGCAAGGCAGACCTGCGGCAATGACGGATTGGAGTTCTTCAGCGGTCATGAGATTCTTTCAGTAAGTGGGCTCAGCCCCGGATCTTGTAGCCGATGCGCAGCAAATGCACGGCGACAGCACTCACAGCCAGCGCTGCGCCGCCCACAATGCCCAAACTGAGCCAAGGCGACACGTCGCTGACACCAAAAAAGCCGTAGCGAAAGCCGTCAATCATGTAGAAAAACGGGTTCAGGTGGCTCAGGCCTTGCCAAAACGGCGGCAACGAATGAATGGAGTAAAACACGCCAGACAAAAACGTCATGGGCATGATGACGAAGTTTTGAAAGGCAGCCATTTGGTCAAACTTTTCAGCCCACAGCCCGGCAATCAAACCCAGCGCCCCCAGCATGGCCGCGCCCAGCACGGCGAACATCACAATCCAGCCCGGAGCCACAAAGCTGGGCACCGCAAACACGCTGGCGGCTGCAAACACACCCAGTCCCACCAACAAACCGCGCACGATGGACGAGCCCACGTAGGCAAAAAACCAGCTCCAGTGCGACAGCGGAGTCAGCAGCAAAAACACCAAGCTGCCCATGATTTTGCTTTGCACCAAGCTCGATGAGCTGTTGGCAAAGGCGTTTTGCAGCACGCTCATCATCACCAGCCCCGGCACCAAAAAGGCGGTGTAGCTGACGCTGTTGTAGACCTTGACGTGGTCTTCCAGCACATGGCCGAAGATCATCATGTACAGCATGGCCGTCAGCACCGGCGCGGCCACGGTTTGGAAGCTGACCTTCCAAAAACGCAAAATTTCTTTGTAAAACAGGGCTTGCCAACCGGTCATGAGGCGCTCCCGGCATGGGCCATCACATCGAGGAACACGTCTTCGAGGTCGGCTTTGCGGATTTCAATGTCTTCAGCTTGCAAGCCCGCTTGGCGAATAGCGGCGAGGTACTGCTCCACCTCCAGCGCGTTTTGGGCCGGAAACTGCACGATGCGCCCGGTGACACGCGCCTTGGCCGCCACCTCGGGCGGCAGTGC
>CALMOI010000195.1 GCA_937871735.1 uncultured Comamonadaceae bacterium | reverse complement strand
TTGCTCGACGGCGGCATCGGTCGCGCCAAAGGATCGAAGCCATTGCCCGGCGATCGCCAGGTACTCGTCCTGGCTGAAGGGGTAGAAGCTCACCCACAGGCCAAAGCGCTCGGACAGCGAGATTTTTTCTTCGATAGCCTCGCCGGGATGCAGCTCGCCGTCTTCGCTGTGGGTAGCGGCCAAGTTGTCCTTCATGGTCTCGGGCAACAAGTGGCGGCGGTTGCTGGTGGCGTAGATCAGGACGTTGGGCGTGGCGGCGGCCACCGAGCCGTCCAAGATGGACTTGAGCGCCTTGTAGCCCGCCTCGCCTTCTTCAAAACTCAGGTCATCGCAGAAGATGATGAATTTTTCGGGCCGATCCGCGACTATTTCCACAATATCGGGTAAATCGGTCAAGTCGGCCTTATCGACCTCGATCAGGCGCAGCCCCTGGGCGGCGTAGCTGTTCAGGCAGGCTTTGATGAGCGAGGACTTGCCCGTGCCGCGTGCGCCCGTGAGCAGCACGTTGTTGGCCGGGCGGCCTTGTACGAACTGCTGGGTGTTGCGCTGGATTTTTTCTTTTTGCGGCTCGATTTCTTTCAAGTCGTCCAGCGTCAGCGCAGCGATGTGGCGCACGCGCTCCAGCACGCCGTGGCCGGAGCTGCGCTTGCGGTAGCGCCACGCCACGGCCTCGGCCCAATCGGGCGCGGCCAGCGGCTGGGGCAGCACGGCTTCGATGCGGTCGATCAACTGCTCGGCCCGGGCCAGCAGGCGTTCAAATTGCGCGTTCATGGCGAATCAGGAGCGGTAGTCGGCGTTGATGGTGACGTACTCGTGGCTGAAGTCACACGTCCAGACCGTGTCGGCAGCCTCGCCTCGGCCCAGCACCACGCGCACGGTGATTTCGCTTTGCTGCATCACGCGCTGGCCTTGGGCTTCTTCGTAAGCCGGGTTGCGGCCACCTTGCACGGCGACATGCACGTCGTCCAGGTAGAGGTCGATCAGGGTCTGATCCAGATCGGCGATGCCAGCATAGCCCACAGCGGCCAGAATGCGGCCCAAGTTGGGGTCGCTGGCGTAGAAGGCCGTTTTGACCAGCGGCGAGTGGGCGATGGCGTAGGCCACTTGGCGGCATTCCTCGCCAGTCTTACCGCCTTCGACGCGCACGGTGATGAACTTGGTCGCCCCTTCGCCGTCGCGCACGATGGCTTGGGCCAACTGGCGCGCCACGCCCAGCAAGGCGGTTTTGAGGATGGCACCGTCGCCGCTGTCCAAGGTGGTGATGGGTGCGTGGGCAGCTTGCTGGGTGGCGATCAAGACAAAGGAGTCGTTGGTCGAGGTGTCGCCGTCGATGGTGACGCGGTTGAAGGAGCCGTCAGCCAGCTCCTTGACCAGACCGGCCATCAGCTCCGGGGCAATGCGCGCGTCGGTGGCCAAAAAGCCCAGCATGGTGGCCATGTTGGGGCGGATCATGCCCGCGCCCTTGCTGATGCCGGTCACGGTGACGGTGGTGCCACTCAAGTTGACTTGGGTGCTGAAGGCCTTGGGCAGGGTGTCGGTGGTCATGATGCCTTCGGCCGCACGCGCCCAGTTAGCCGGGCTGGCATCGGCCAAGGCAGCGGGCAGACCGGCTTGAATGCGGTCGATAGGCAGCGGCTCCATGATGACGCCGGTGGAGAACGGCAGCACTTGGGTAACACGCAGGCCGGTGGCCTGGGCCAAGCTGTCCGACATGGCGCGGGCGCGGGCCAAACCATCGGCCCCAGTGCCCGCGTTGGCGTTGCCGGTGTTGATGATGAGGGCGCGGATGGCGTCGCCACCGGCCAGATGTTCGCGGCAAACCTGCACGGGCGCGGCGCAGAAGCGGTTGCTGGTGAACACACCGGCAACGCTGGAACCTTCGTCCAGCAGGAAGACGGTCAGGTCTTTGCGACCGACTTTGCGCACGCCCGCTTCGGCAACGCCGATGCGAACGCCGGGCACAGCATGAAGGTCAGCAGCTTGAGGAGCAATCAAGTTTACGGGCATAGCAAGCTTTCAAAAGAGGGCGATATCGTCAGGCCAATTGACCGTGGCACTGCTTGTATTTTTTGCCGCTGCCGCAAGGGCATGGATCGTTGCGGCCTACGCGCGGCATACCGGACAGCGCCATAACGCTCGCGCCACCCGCCGTCACGGTTGCCGCATCGACCACGGTCTCAGCCTCGCCGGTTTCGGTGGGCGCGGTGTAGGTCACGTTGGCGATGTGTTCAGCGCGCTCTTCCATCGCTTCAGCGGCTTCGCCCAGTTGTTGGCCGGACTGGATGTTCACCGTCATCAGCGTTTTGGTGACTTCGTTTTTCACCGCGTCCAGCAACTGGCCAAACAGCTCAAACGCCTCGCGCTTGTACTCTTGCTTGGGCTGCTTTTGTGCGTAGCCGCGCAAGTGGATGCCTTGACGCAGATAGTCCAGAGCGCTCAAATGCTCGCGCCAGTGAGTGTCTATGCTTTGCAGCAGCACCATGCGCTGGAACTGGACGAAGTTCTCCGCGCCCACTTGCTCCACCTTGGCGGCAAATTCAGCGTTGGCCGCAGCCAGCACTTGGGTCAGCACATCTTCGCCGGTGATGGCGTCGGCGGCTTGCACGGTTTGGCGCAACGGCAGCTCAATCGCCCAGTCATCGGCCAGCGTTTTTTCCAGCGCGGCGATGTCCCATTGTTCTTCCACGGTTTCGGGCGGCACGAATTGGTGTACCAGATCGGTGAAGCTGCCTTCGCGCAGCGCGTCGATCTGGCCGGCCAAATCGGTGGCATCCAAAATGTCATTGCGCTGCTGGTAAATCACCTTGCGTTGGTCGTTGGAGACATCGTCGTACTCCAGCAACTGCTTGCGAATGTCAAAGTTGCGCGCTTCGACTTTGCGCTGTGCGCTTTCAATGCTGCGGGTGACGATGCCGGCTTCAATCGCCTCGCCATCGGGCATCTTCAAGCGATCCATGATGGAGCGCACGCGGTCGCCCGCAAAAATGCGCATCAGCGGATCGTCCAGCGACAGGTAAAAGCGCGAGGAACCGGGGTCGCCTTGGCGGCCCGAACGGCCACGCAACTGGTTGTCGATGCGGCGCGATTCGTGACGCTCGGTGGCGATGATGCGCAAACCGCCCAGCGCCTTGACCTGCTCGTGCTCAGTCTTCCATTCGGCGCGCACGGCTTCGATTTTGGCGGCGCGGGCGGCTTCGTCCAAGCTCTCGTCCGCTTCGACGGCGGCGATCAGCTTTTCTATGCTGCCGCCCAACACGATGTCAGTACCGCGACCCGCCATGTTGGTGGCGATGGTGATCATGTTCAAGCGACCGGCTTGGGCCACGATGTCAGCCTCGCGGGCGTGCTGCTTGGCGTTGAGCACTTGATGCGGCAGCTTCGCTTGCGTCAGCATCTGCGAGATCAGCTCGGAGTTCTCGATCGAGGTCGTGCCCACCAGCACCGGCTGGCCGCGTTCGTGGCACTCGCGGATGTCGGCAATCGCGGCTTCGTAGCGCTCGCGGGCTGAGCGGTACACGCGGTCAAGCTGGTCGTTACGGAGGCTGGGGCGATTGGGCGGAATCACCACGGTTTCAAGGCCGTAGATTTCTTGGAATTCGTAGGCTTCGGTGTCTGCCGTGCCGGTCATGCCCGACAGCTTGTTGTACAGACGGAAGTAGTTTTGGAAGGTGATCGAAGCCAGCGTTTGGTTTTCAGCTTGAATCGGCACGCCTTCTTTGGCTTCCACGGCTTGATGCAAACCGTCGCCCCAGCGGCGACCACTCATCAAGCGGCCCGTGAATTCATCGACGATGACGATTTCGCCGTCTTGAATCACGTAATGCTGGTCACGGTGGTACAGGTGTGTGGCACGCAGCGCGGCGTACAGGTGATGCACCAAGCTGATGTTGGCCGGGTCGTACAGACTGGCACCGGGCGGGATCAGGTTCAGCTCGGCCAAGATGCGCTCGGCGTTTTCATGGCCTTGCTCAGTCAAGAACACTTGGCGCGATTTTTCGTCTAACGAGAAGTCGCCGGGCTGGGTCACGCCTTCGCCGGTGAGCGGGTCTTCTTCGCCTTCTTGGCGCACCAACTGCGGCGCGACGGCGTTCATGGCCACGTACATGGCGGTGTGATCTTCGGCTTGGCCGCTGATGATGAGCGGCGTGCGCGCTTCGTCGATCAAGATCGAGTCCACCTCATCGACGATGGCGTAGTTCAGCGGGCGCTGCACACGGTCTTCGGCTTCGTAGACCATGTTGTCGCGCAGGTAGTCAAAACCGTACTCGTTGTTGGTGCCGTAGGTGATGTCGGCGAGGTAAGCAGCTTGCTTGTCTTCGCGCGAGAGGTTGGGCAAGTTGATGCCGACCGTCAAGCCGAGGTAGTTGTACAAGCGGCCCATCCACTGCGCATCGCGGTTGGCCAAGTAGTCGTTCACCGTGACGACGTGCACGCCTTTGCCGCTCAATGCATTCAAGTACACCGGCAACGTGGCGGTCAAGGTTTTACCTTCACCGGTACGCATTTCGGCGATTTTGCCGCTGTGCAAAGCCAAGCCGCCCAGCATTTGCGCATCGAAGTGACGCATCTTCATGATGCGCTTGGAGCCTTCGCGCACCACGGCAAACGCCTCGGGCAAGATGGCATCAAGCGTTTCGCCAGCGGCCACGCGTTGCTTGAACTCTTGGGTTTTGGCACGCAACTGCTCTTCGCTCAAACTTCCCAGAGTGGACTCCAGGGCATTCACGCGCTCGACGGTCTTGCGGTACTGTTTCAAAAGGCGGTCATTGCGACTGCCGAAAATTTTGGTAAGGAAATTGGTGGCCATGATGCGGGGCCGCCAAACGAGCCATCGACAGCCCGCCCGACGACCGAAATCCCGTGAGGTGTTGGATTCAGGTGAAGGCGCCATTGCCGATTGCAACCCCAAGGGTTGCACCCGATGGCATCGGGGCGCATTTTACCTGCCCGTTCGTGACCGAGATTCGCGATGCGGCGCAGCGTGCGCCACTTGCCGATTCAGCACTTCATGGCCTGCTGTGAGGAATTTTTGCGGGTCTTGCTGCACGCCTTGCACCAGCACTTCAAAGTGCAAATGCGGCCCTGTAGAGCGCCCGGTGGTGCCGATTTCTGCGATTTTTTGACCACGCCGAATCAAGTCCCCTTTTTTCACCAGCACTTTGGAGGCGTGGGCGTAGCGGCTGACCAAATCGTTGCCGTGATCGATTTCAATCATGTTGCCGTAAGACGGGTGAAACTCCTGCGTCACCACCACGCCACCAGCGGCAGCCACGATGGCCGTGCCGGTGTCGGCAGCAAAATCAAGTCCCGTGTGCAAGGCCGTACGCCCCGTGAACGGGTCAATGCGCCAGCCAAAGGGCGAGCCTATGCTGGCATCGTGTACCGGCGCTTCGGTAGGAATCATGGACTTGCGGATTTTTTGGTCAAACAGGCGCGATTCCAGCACCGTCATCCAGTCCGCATCTTGGGTGCCTTGGGACTCCAGCGCCGACAAGGTTGTGCTGAGCTGATCCATCGTCAGTGATGGGCCGGGCACCAAAATGCCACCGCGTCCCGGCGTGGCTTTGATATCACCCGGATTCACGCCCGCCAAGCCCGACACACGCTCACCCAAGGCTTCGAGTTGCATCAGTTTGGCTTGCAATTCGCCCACGCGGCGCGCCATCGCATCAAGGTTGTCGCGCATGTAGCGGTCACGTTGCTCGACCTCATCTTTGACCACCAGTTTGACCAAAGAACCGATGACGGGCCAGCCTTCGCGTGCGCCTTTCAAAAACACCCAGTGATAAAGCCCCATCGAGACCAGCATCAAGACCAATGCGGCGAGCAATGAAGCAAGTGTGAGACGGGTACCGGTGAGGTGAATGGTGCGGGTTTTGGCCAACCAAGCATCCGTGATAATCAATTGCACTGAAAGTACCCTTTATGCAACGTCCCCCACCCTATCGGCCCGTGGCCGTGTCATTGCTGCAAGCCGTTGAAGCTTCACCGACACTGGCGCGCTTGGCTGAGCTGACACGAGACTCGAGTGCGCGGCTGCGCGCTGTGGAGTCATTGATTCCGGTCACGATGCGGGCGGGCATCAAAGCTGGCCCGGTGGATGCCAGCGGTTGGTGCCTGATGGTCAGTAGCACCGCTGCTGCCGCTAAACTGCGACAACTGGTGCCTGCACTTCAAACAGCCCTGAAAAATCAGGGCTGGGAAATGACGACCATACGGATCAAGGTTCTGACGCAGTCACCACCCCGCTGAATAGGGGAAAGATACAAGGACTGCGCAGATCGGAAATGGTGCCGGTTATCGGATTCGAACTGATGACCTACCGCTTACAAGGCGGGTGCTCTACCAACTGAGCTAAACCGGCGACAGCTGCGTATTCTAGCGGGCAAATCTCGCGTTTTTCGGCAAATCAGCGCTTACTTGATGCGTTTCAGTGCTGGGCGTGCGCCCGCAGGCGGCTTGCTGGGCGGCTCGTCATCCGTCACATCATCAGCGACACCCGTTTCAGAGGGCACCAATTGCAATCCTTTGAGATCCTGATCTGGCGCGGGGGCAGAAGCAGGCGACTTCACAGGAGAAACCCGTGGCTCATCGGCATCCGCGACTTGCGGAAAAGCCATACCTTGACCGTTTTCACGGGCATAAATGGCCATCACACGACTCACGGGCACCATGATGTCGCGTGCCGTGCCTGCAAAGCGTGCTTTGAACTGAACAAACTCATTGCCCAACTGCAAAGAGCTGGTGGCAGAGAAGCTGATATTCAGCACAATCTCGCCGTTTTGCACATATTCGCGCGGCACCTGCACCGTTTCATCCACCCGCACGGCCAAATGAGGGGTAAAGCCGTTATCGGTACACCACTCATAGAGGGCGCGGATCAGGTACGGACGGGTTGAAGTGGAGTCAGGTGCGTTCATCATGTGCAATAGGGCCGAGATGTGCGATGGCAATTACTTGCGCATGACCTTTTCAGAGGGAGTCAACGCCTCGATATAGGCCGGACGCGAGAAGATGCGTTCAGCATACTTCAGCAGCGGAGCAGCGTTCTTGCTCAGGTCGATGCCGTAGTAGTCCAAGCGCCACAGCAGGGGAGCAATGGCAACATCCAACATCGAGAAGCCGTCACCCAGCATGTACTTGTTCTTCAAGAACACGGGGGCCAGTTGAGTCAGGCGATCACGGATGTGCGCGCGCGCCTTGTCCATTGCCTTGTCGTTACCCTTGATGGTGCGGTTTTCCAGCGTCGAGACGTGGACAAACAACTCTTTTTCAAAGTTCAGCAAGAACAAACGCACGCGTGCACGGTCAACAGGGTCGCCGGGCATCAGTTGGGGATGCGGAAATCGCTCGTCAATGTACTCATTGATGATGTTCGACTCGTACAAGATCAAATCGCGCTCGACCAAGATTGGGACTTGGCCGTACGGATTCATCACATTGATGTCTTCGGGCTTGTTGTAGAGATCCACATCACGAATCTCAAAATCCATGCCTTTTTTAAACAGCACAAAGCGGCAACGGTGGGAAAACGGGCAGGTCGTTCCTGAATACAGCACCATCATGGTGGAAGCTCCTCAAAATCAAAAAGAGTGGCGAGCAACCAGAGCTTAATCTCTGGCGCACTCCACTCTAAAACCCCTGGGCTCATACAGCCCAGGACGCATGGCAATTACTTGACGTCTTTCCAGAAAGCCGCATTCAATCGCCAAGTCAGGAATGTGAACAGACCCAAGAAAATCAACACCCACACACCCAGACGCACACGGGTGTTTTGAGCAGGCTCGCCCATCCATTGCAGATAGTTCACCAAGTCACCCACCGCCTTGTCGTACTGGACGGTAGTCATGGTGCCATGCTTAAGTTGCTCCCACTCCTTGAACACATGGGTTTGGTGACCCGCTTCGCCGTGAGCT
>CALMOI010000194.1 GCA_937871735.1 uncultured Comamonadaceae bacterium | reverse complement strand
GTTTCGGCCCCTGAAGGTTTGTTTGGTTTTCTGGATGCGGCCCATGTGGTCATCGTGGCACAGCTCCAAGCACTGACGGCACTGGCCACGGCAGCCGAAGCGGGCGCGTTGAACACCGCGCAACGCGCCCAAGCCCGCAGCTTGGCGGCGTGGTTCAGCACCGAGGCACGCCAGCATCATTTGGACGAAGAGCGGCACGTGTTCCCGACGCTGTTGTGCAGCCAAGACGAAGCCATCGTTGAAACCACGCATCGCTTGATTCAAGACCACGGCTGGCTGGAAGCCGATTGGGTGGAGATTGAGCCCGCATTGCTGGCCGCCGCCGAAGGGCGTTATTGGTTTGACCCGGTCGTGCTGCGCCGCTCGGTGATGGTGTTTCAAGAGCAGTGCTTGAAGCACATTCAGCTTGAAGAGTCGATCGCCTATCCGCAGGCCCACGCCCGCATGGACTCGCGCCTGCTGATCGCCAGCGGTGGCGAAATGGCGCACCGTCAGGCACTGCGCCAAGCGCGCACCGAGTGCGAAGCCGTCGCGGCCTGAGTCGATTGATGCGCAATGCCTCGTCACCCGCAAGACATGCGGACGGGTTTTGAGAGTCGGCGCGTAGGTAACATGCGCGTTGGAGGCTGGCTCTGAGAAGCCCGCCTGGGTTTATTTCTCACCACTTTTTCGGAGTTCACAGCATGAGCATCACCACCGTCGGCATCATCGGGGCAGGGACTATGGGCAATGGCATCGCGCAAGCGTGCGCCGTGTCGGGCATCAACGTTGTCATGGTTGACATTTCGGATGCAGCGGTTGCCAAGGGCATCGCCACCGTGAGCGACAGCTTGGATCGGCTGCTGAAGAAAGAAAAAATCACCGCCGCCGACAAAGACGCCGCCCTGGCCCGCATCAAGGGCAGCACCAGCTACGACGACCTGAAAGCCGCCCAACTGGTGATCGAAGCCGCCACCGAGAACTACGACCTGAAGGTCAAGATCTTGAAGCAGATCGACGCGCTGGTCGCCCCAGAAGTGATCGTTGCCACCAACACCTCGTCGATCTCCATCACCAAGCTGGCCGCCGTGACCAGCCGCGCCGACCGCTTTATCGGCATGCACTTCTTCAACCCGGTGCCGATGATGGCGCTGGTGGAAATCATCCGTGGTCTGCAAACCAGCGACGCCACGCACGACGCGGTTCACGCCATGGCCAAGGTGCTGGGCAAGAGCCCCATCACCGTGAAGAATGCGCCCGGTTTTGTGGTGAACCGCATTTTGATTCCGATGATCAACGAAGCCTTCTTCGTGCTGGCCGAAGGCATTGCCACCCCCGAAGACATCGACGCTGGCATGAAGCTGGGTTGCAACCAACCCATCGGCCCGTTGGCGCTGGCCGACATGGTGGGCTTGGACGTGTGCTTGGCCGTGATGGACGTGTACCTGAGCGAGTTCGGCGACAGCAAGTACCGCCCCTGCCCGCTGCTCAAAGAAATGGTGGCCGCTGGTCGCCTGGGCCGCAAGACCGGCCAAGGTGTCTACAAGTACTGAGTTGAAGTTGAAGGCGAGGCGGCGCGCAAAGTGCGCACCTCGTCATGCAAGGCGCGCACTTCGGTGCGCAGGGTGCGGATCTCGTGCATCAAATCGTGCTCGATATCGCGGTCTTCCGCATCCACTTCTTGCTCCACAAAGATGGCGGACAGCGAGGCCGTCACCAGCGACAGCACCGCCAGCCCCAGCAGCACCACCACCACAGAAAACGCCCGCGACAAATGCGTGGACGGCACCAAATCGCCATAACCCACCGTGGCCGCCGTGGTGAAGGCCAGCCACAGCCCATCGGACAGTGTGAGCACCAGCGGATCCAGCAACCAAAAGCCCACGCCGCCCAAACCCAAAATTGTCAGCGCCAAGATCAATGAATAGAGCAAGCCGCGCCGCACCATGTGTTGGCGGCGCTGACGTTGGTGATGTGGTCTCATGGAAGCAATGGCAAAGAAGCGCAAAGCCGCTATTGTGCAGAGACAATGGTCTGCATGACCATTACCTCGCCCGCCTCTGACGCAAGTCATCCCTACACCACCCTCACGCCCGACCGCGTGCTGGACGCGCTGGCCAGCATCGGTCTGTACGGCGATGGCCGCTTGATGGCGCTGAACTCTTACGAGAACCGCGTCTACCAAATCCACTTGGAAGAACCGCACCACGACCAGCGCGTGGTGGTGGCGAAGTTCTACCGCCCCGAACGCTGGAGCCGCGCCCAAATTTTGGAAGAGCACGCGCTGTCTGCCGAACTGCTGGCGCAAGACATTCCCGCCGTCGCGCCGCTGGTGCTGAACGGAGCCACGCTGCACGAGGCCGAAGGTTTTGCCTTCAGCGTCAGCCCCTGGCGCGGCGGGCGCATGCCCGAGCTGGACGACTTTGACGTGCTGGAATCGGTAGGTCGCTTTTTGGCGCGCATTCACCACGTCGGCGCGGCGCGGCCCTTCAGCAGCCGCCCGGCGCTGGACGCGCACAGCTTCGGCACCGAACCGCGCGACTGGCTGCAAACCCACGACAGCCTGCCGCTGGAAGTGCAACGCGCTTGGCACACCGCCTGCGACGAGGCGCTGCAACTTGTCCAAGCCCACCCAGTGCTGGCGGGCGGCTACCGCGACAGCACCTCAGAAGACCGCATCGAGCCCATCCGCCGCCTGCGCCTACACGGCGACTGCCACCCCGGCAACATCTTGTGGACACCCACCGACCGCCCCGACAGCGGCCCGCACTTCGTCGATTTGGACGACGCACGCAGCGGCCCGGCGGTGCAGGACTTGTGGATGCTGCTGTCAGGCGAGCGCCAGCAGCAAACCCAGCAGCTGTGCGCGCTGCTGGACGGCTACGAGCAGTTGCGCCCGTTTGACCGGCGCGAGCTGGCGCTGATCGAGCCACTGCGCACGCTGCGCCTGATCCACT
>CALMOI010000193.1 GCA_937871735.1 uncultured Comamonadaceae bacterium | reverse complement strand
TCGGTATCTGTAGCCCAGGATCATTTTTGCTTTTTCAAAAAATCGTCAATGGCACGGCGTATCAACTCAGCCACGGAAAGTCCTGTTTTTTCAGCCAGTTCTTGGAGCTTTGCCACGGACGGCTCAGTCAAATAGATATTCGTTCTTTTCATGCCCACATCGTACACCACACAGGTGCATACTAACGATGCAACCCCAACAGCCTAATAGCATCGCTGCTGCCCTTTACCTCCCCGGCTTAAAGGCCGCGGCTTCTCGGAAAAATCACGGATGAACCCCACGCCCCCTGTCAGCCAGCTCGCCACCCCTGCAACCCCCACTCCGGTGGTCGCAATGGGCTGGATGCACACCGCCAAATTCCTCACCACGGCAGCCCAACTGCACCATTTACCGCCGCTCAGCGTGCCGGAAATTGCCTTTGTGGGCCGCTCGAATGCGGGCAAATCAACCTGCATCAACACCCTGACACAGCAAAAGCAACTGGCTTTTGCCTCTAAAAAGCCGGGCCGCACCCAGCACATCAATTTATTTTCACTCGGCAAGCAAGGCGTGACCGATGCCATCTTGGCCGATTTGCCGGGCTATGGTTACGCCGCTGTGCCCAAGCAAGACAAAATCCGCTGGCAGCGGGTGATGGCCAATTACCTGGTCACGCGTGAAAACCTCACCGGCATCGTGCTGCTGTGTGACCCGCGCCACGGTTTGACCGAGCTGGACGAAATTTTGCTCGACGTGATTCGCCCCCGCGTGGCCGAGGGCTTGAAGTTCTTGGTGCTGCTGACCAAGTCCGACAAACTCACCCGCGTGGAAGCGCAAAAAGTGCTGTCCATCGTGCGACTGCAAGCGGGCGGCGGCGAGGTCAAGCTGTTCTCAGCCCTCAAAAAGCAAGGCGTGGACGAAGCGGCGCAGTTGCTGTGGCAATGGGCACATCCACCCGTGCCACCTGCGCCGCCCGAAAGCGCTGCTGCGCCAGCCGCTGAAGCTAGTCTTTCTGCCCCGGATACACCCACGGCTGACCCGCAGGCCGAGTCTTGAATCGCTTGTGTACCCAGTAGTACTGGGCGGGCATGGCGTTGATCAGCGTTTCTAGGCGCTGGTTCATCAAGGCTGTATCGGCTTGCACATCATCGCTGGGGAAGTTGTGCCAAGGCGCATGCACTTGCACCTCATAGCCTTGAGCCGTCATGCGCGTGGTGACGGGCACCACTTGCGCCCGCCCCAGCTTGGCAAAGCGTGACAGCGACGGCACCGTGGCCGCGCTCACGCCGTAAAACGGCACGAAGATGGACTCCTGTGCGCCGAAGTTCATGTCCGGCAGCAAATACAGCACCTCGCCCGCACGCAGCGCCGAGACGATGGGCTTGACCCCATCGTTGCGATAAAACAAGCGCACGCGCCCAAAACGCTGACGGCCTTGGTGGATCCATTCATTCACCGCCGCACCGGGTTGCGGGGTGTAGATCGTGGTGTAGGCGCGCGGGATTTGCTGCGTCAGCGCCGTCCAGCCCGCATCCAAGCCGTAGAAGTGCGGCGCGAAAATCACGGTAGGCGTGTCGCCTTGCAGGGCAGACAGCGCGCCAGTCAAGTGCAAACGCTGGCGCACCACTTCAGGCG
>CALMOI010000192.1 GCA_937871735.1 uncultured Comamonadaceae bacterium | reverse complement strand
GTCACCAGCTCAGACAGCGGCACCAACTGGCCGTTGGCAGCGCGCATGGGCAGTTGCAACAGTGCATCCAACCCAACCTGGGACTCGCGCGGCAATTGCAGGCGCACCGGCACCGGGTACTTGCTCTGGCCGTCGTGCAGCCAAGCGGCATCGGCCCCGGACAAAGCAGCGTTGACGGTTTGCGCGATGGCCGCGACCGGGATGCCCAGGCTGTCCGCTCGCTGGCGGCGCACCGTCAGGTGGGCGCGGGGCGCGTCGGCTTTGAGCGTGCTGTCGATGCCGACGATGTCGGGCGTCTGGTCAAACGCCTGTTCGATGCGCTGCGCCAGCCGCTGGCGACCGGCCTCGTCCGGGCCGTAGACCTCGGCCACCAGCGGGCTCATCACCGGCGGGCCGGGTGGCACTTCGACCACTTTGATGCGGGCACCGTGGTTTTGGCCGATCTGCTCCAGCGCCGGGCGCAGGCGCTGGGCAATGGCGTGGCTTTTTTCGCTGCGGTGATGCTTGTCCACCAAGTTGACTTGCAAATCGCCCTGCTCGGCGTCGGCGCGCAAGTAGTACTGGCGCACCAGCCCGTTGAAGGTGATGGGGCTGGCGGTGCCCGCGTAGCCTTGCAGGTCGCGCACCTCGGGTTGCTGCGCCAAGAACGCACCCAGCTCGTGCAGCGTGGCGGCGGTGTCTTCTAGGGGCGTGCCAGCGGGCATTTCGACCACGACTTGGAATTCGCTCTTGTTGTCGAAGGGCAGCATCTTGAGCACCACCCCAATCGGCCAAGTGGGCACCACGGCCAGCCCCACCGACAGCAGCAGCGCGGCGACGATGCCGCCCAGCAGCAACCAGCGTTTGCGTGCCGAGGCCAAGAGCGGCATCAGCAGCGCGGCAAACACTCCACCCAAGCGGGCACCGATGCCTGAGGTCGCCTGTCCATGCGCGTGCTGTAGAGTGGACTGGTCGCCTGAATCATGGGGGTCAGCTTCCGTTTGATCGCCATGCGCGTGCATCAACTTGAGCGCCAGCCAGGGCGTGACGGTGAAGGCAATGCCCAACGAAATCGCCATGCCCAAGCTGGAGTTGATCGGGATCGGGCTCATGTACGGCCCCATCAGGCCGGAGACAAACGCCATCGGCAGCAGTGCGGCAATCACGGTGAGCGTCGCCAAAATCGTGGGGCCGCCGACCTCGTCCACCGCGCCGGGGATGATCTCGCGCAGGGTTTTGTGCGGGTCGAGTTGCTGGTGGCGGTGGATGTTTTCGACCACCACGATGGCGTCGTCCACCAAGATACCGATGGAAAAGATCAAGGCAAACAGGCTGACGCGGTTCAGCGTGAAGCCCCAGGCCCAGCTGGCGAACAGCGTGGCCATCAGCGTCAAGATCACCGCGCTGCCGACGATGATGGCCTCGCGCCGCCCCAGCGCTAAGCCGACCAGCAAGATCACGCTGCCGGTGGCGAAGGCCAGCTTCTGGATCAGCTTGTTGGCTTTTTCGGCGGCGGTGTCGCCGTAGTTGCGGGTGATGGTGGCCTCGATATTCGCCGGGATCACGCTGCCCCGCAGTTGCGCCAGCCGGGCGGTGGCGGCGGGATTAACCTTACCTATTTATTACGTTCGGAAGCTTCAGTT